>DAOOKJ010000005.1:0-10029 GCA_035385585.1 Minisyncoccota bacterium
GCCCTTTTTTAATCAAATCTTTTTTAATTTTTTCGTAATTTTCAATAATCCCATTGTGAACAACATAAATTTCTTTATCGCAAGAAAAATGAGGGTGGGCATTTGCTTCAGAAACCCCGCCTGTCGTTGCCCATCTTGAGTGTCCTAAACCAGTCTCACTTTCAAAATTAAAACCTTTCTTTTTATTTTCCCTTACTTCTTTTATTAAATTATCAATCTTTCCCACTTTTTTTATCAAAACCAAATTATTTTTACAAGCTAAACAAATTCCAGTTGAATCATAACCCCGGTATTCTAAATGTTTTAGACCATTTAAAATAATCTCTGTTGCATCTTCTTTTCCTTTATAAGCAATTATCCCGCACATAAAAAATATTTATTAACAATGTTTTTCCCTTTGCTTTTTTTTGTGACGATCGTCATCAAAAAAAGATTTCCAAAAAACAGAAAAGAAAAAATAGAAAAATTAAGCGTCTAAATGCCCTTTCTCTCTTAACCACTTTTCTGCCTCAATAGCAGCCATTGCCCCAAAGCCAGCAGCTGTTATTGCTTGTCTGTATTTAGAATCGCAAACATCGCCACTAGCAAAAATTCCTTCTTTTGAAGTTTTCACATTGTCAGTTGTTTTAATATAGCCGTTTTCATCTATTTCTATTTGGTTTTTAAACAAATCGCTGTTCGGCTCATAACCAATGTTTATAAACAAACCTTGAACTGACAATTCTTCTTGTTTTAAAGTTCTGTTATTTAAAATAACAATTTTTTCTAACCACTTGTCTCCAATAATTTCTTTAACTTTATAGTTAAGCATAAACTCAATTTTTGGATTCTTAAAAGCCTCTTCTTGAAAAATTTTAGAAGCCCTTAATTGATCTCTTCTGTGTATCACATACACTTTATTGGCATATTTGGTTAAATAAAGCGCATTCTCTATTGCCACATCTCCTCCCCCAACAACTGCCACCTCTTTGTTTTTAAAGAAGGCGCCGTCACAAATTGCGCAAACTGAAACCCCTCTGCCAATTAATTTTTTTTCATTATCTAAATCTAACCATCTGTTTTTTGCGCCCGTGGCAATGATTATTGATTTTGCATAATAGTCTTTATTTAAAGAAGAAGTAACTTTAAAGGGATATAAAGAAAAATCAACCCTTATAATTTCTTCTTCTTTTATTCCCACCTTAAACTTTTTCACTTGTTCCTCCATTAAAGAAAGGAATTTAAAACCAGTAATTCCCCTTGGAAAACCGGGAAAATCGTCAACCTCACCTGCCAAGTTCATTTCGCCGCCCTTGCCTTTAAAAAGCAAAGTTTTAAGCATTGCTCTGCCAGTATAAATACCGGCTGTTAGTCCGGCTGGGCCAGCGCCAATAATAAGACAATCATAAATTGTTTTTTCTTTCATAATCTATATAATGAGAGAAAATAAATCCTGGTAAAATTTTTTAAAAATTAACACTATTCGTTTTGCTTCTATTTGGGTTACTTCTATTTTTGGATTTTCAATTAATTTATCAGTAAAATTTACCGCTTCTTCAAAAATGTCCAAATTTTGAAAACCCTGGTCTTCTAACTGGTTGATAATCTCTTTAAAATTTTCTCCTTTGTAACCCAAATTCTTTAAAGCCTCATAAACTATTTTTCTTGCCTCTAAAACTGCCAGTTTTAGAGAGGAAGAAAATTCTTCTGAGAGTAATTTTTCTACTTTTAACCATTGTTTATTTTTTGCCTTTGGAATAGGTCCAATTCCTATTTTTTCTTTAAAACTATCACGCCACTCTTGAAAAATTTTCAATTTCCTAAAATAGTAAATTAAAATCACCAGAAGAATTAAACTTCCTATCAAAGAAAAATATTTTAAAAAAAAATAAATTTTTAAAAACATTTTTGCAGAAATTTTTATTTTAAAATAGATTCAATGATCTCACTAAATTCTAAAAGAGAAAAATCATTTTCCCTAGAAGAAATAATTTGAAGGCCAACTGGTAAATCGTTTTTGGAAAAACCACTCACTAAATTAATAGCCGGCAAACCAGCAATATTGGCGCTGACAGTAAAAATATCGGATAGATACATAGAAATTGGATCTTTGGTTTTCTCGCCTATCAAAAAAGGTAAAGTTGGAGTAGTGGGAGTTAAAACAAAATCGACTTTTTTAAAAGTTTTTTCCCATTCTTTAATAATTAATCTTCTCACTTTCTGGGCTTTTTTATAAAAAGCCTCATAATAACCTCGGGATAAAACATAAGTTCCTAAAACAATTCTTCTTCTTACTTCTCTGCCAAATTTTTCTCCCCGAGTTTTAAAATATAAATCTCTCAAATTTAATGAATCTAAATTTTGATTTTGAAAATCTAATCGTGGAGAGTACCTAATCCCGTCATAACGCGCTAAGTTAGCGCTTACTTCAGCCGGCATAATAATATAATAGCAGGCTAAAGAATACGGACTTAAAGGTAAACTTATCTCTTTGATTTGAAACTTATTTGCTTTTATTTTCTGAATAGCATTGTTAATAGTTTCTTCTATTTCTTTATCCAATCCTTTGACGAAAAACTCTTTTGGCACCCCGATAATTGTTTCTTTTGGATTTTTCTTAAATTCTTCTTTTTTTATTTCAATTGAAGTAGAATCATTTTTATCTCTCCCGGCAATCGCTTCAAAAACTATTTTCGCGTCTTCAACAGTTATAGTTAAAGGACCGATCACATCTAAAGAAGAAGCCATAGCAATTAAACCAAAGCGGGAAACTGCTCCGTATGTCGGTTTAAAACCAACCACTCCGCAAAAAGCCGCGGGCTGTCTAATTGAACCACCAGTGTCCGACCCTAAAGCAAAAACCGCCATTTGAGCTTTAACAGCCGCCGCCGAACCGCCAGAAGAACCGCCTGGCACCCTTTCTAAATCATTGGGATTTTTAGTGGTAAAATAACCAGAATTTTCTGTTGAAGAACCCATCGCAAATTCGTCTAAATTAGTCTTGCCTAAAATTATCGCTCCTTTTCTTTTTAATTTTTCAATCACGGCCGCATCATAAGGGGCAATATAATTTTCTAAAATTTTAGAACCGGCAGTTGTTTTTATTTCTTTTGTTAAAATATTGTCTTTAACTGCATAAGGAATGCCTTCTAAAATACCAATTGTTTCGTTTTTCGCGATTTTTTCATCAACTTGCTCTGCTTCTTTTAACGCCCTTTCTTTATCTAAAGTCAAAAAGGCTTGAATTCTGTTGTCTTTCTCGTCAATTATTTTAAAATAATCACTTACTAATTGAGTAGCGGTAATTTCCTTATTTATTAATTTTTGATGAAGCTCAGAAATCATACTGTAAAAATAAATGTCTAAAATATTGGCGGGATTTCAAAATAATCGTCCTTTGTTTTAAAAGCCATTTCTTTCAAAACATTACTCTCTTCTGTTTTTTTTACCTTTGGCTCATCTTCTCTTACAACATTTGAAAGAAAAGAACCGCCAGTCATTGGCTCTACTTCTTCAGTTTGAATTTCATTTAACTTTGAAACATATTTTAAAATACTTTCCAAATCTTTTGAAAGTTTCTCCTTTTCTTCTCCTTCTATTTCCATTCTTGATAATTCTAATAAATGATTAATTTCTTCAAATTCCATAACTTATCTTATTTTAAATTATATCATTTTAAAAAATTCCTGCTCATTTAAAGTTTTTATTTTTAATTCTAACGCCTTCTTAAGTTTTGAGCCAGGATTTTCTCCTACAACCACATAATCTGTCTTCTTTGAGACTATTTCAGAAACCTCGCCTCCTTCTTCTCTAATTCTTTTTTTTGCCTCATCGCGGCTCATTGAAAGCAAAGTTCCGGTTAAAACAAAAGTTAATCCCTTCAATTTTCCCTTTCCTTTGCGGCTTATCACAGGAATTATATTAACTCCTTTTGCTTCAAGTTTTTTTAGAAATTTTATATTTCTTTCTTCTTTAAACCAATTTACAATTGAAAAAGCAATTTTAGGACCAATAGTTTTAATTTTACTAAGTTCTTCTTCTTTTAAACTTTTGCCTATTTTAACTAAATCCGAAATTTTAATTTCCTTGTTTTTATTTTTTTCCTGAAAATATTCTGCCAAAAGAATGGCGTTTTCTTCTCCAATATGGGGGATTCCTAAAGCGTAAATAAAACGGTTTAAGGTAATATTTTTTGAAGACTGAATTGCTCTGATAATATTTTTGCTTGATTTTTCTCCATATCTTTCAAGAGGCGCGATATCGCCTTCTTTTAAATCAAAAAGTTCATCAATTTCCTGAATTAAACCTTCGTCTATAAATCTATTAATTATTTTTGGCCCCACTCCTTTAATATCAAACGCTCCTTTGGAAACAAAGTGGTAGAAATGTTTAAGTTGGCGAGCGGGACAATTTTTATTTGGACAACGCAAAATGATCCCCCCTTCATCCTCAATAACTTTACTGCCGCAAACTGGACAAATTTCAGGCATTTTAAATTCTTTCTCCCCACCGGTTCTTAAATTTTTTAAAACTTTTTCTATCTTTGGAATAACATCTCCGGCCCTTAAAATTATCACCGTATCTTTAATCTTTAAGTCTAATCTCTTTATTTCTTCTTTATTATGAAGAGTAGCTCTTGAAATTGTAACTCCGCCAACTTCCACCGGTTTTAAAATTGCCACTGGCGTTAAAACACCTGTTCTTCCTACTTGAACTTTAATATCTTCAACGATCGTCGTCGTTGCTTTCGGAGAAAATTTGTAGGCAATTGCTCCCCGGGGAGCCTTACCAACTACCCCCAACTTCTCAAATAATTGATTATCATTTATAATTATTACTATTCCATCTATTTCAAAAGGCAATTTTTCTCTTTCTTTTGAAACTTTCTGGTGGAAAGCAAAAATTTCTTCTAAATTTTCTGCTTTCTTATTTCCAGAATGAACTTTTAGGCCCAATTCTTTTAAAAATTGATGTTTTGCTTCATGAGTTTTGAGATTAAAATCCCCAATTAAATCATAGGCATAAAAATCCAATTTTCTTGAGGCAGTTATTTTTGGGTCTAATTGCCTAATTGAACCAGCAGCCACATTTCTTGGATTAGCATATACTGGTAGGCCCTTTTTAATTTGTTCTTTATTAATTCTCTTAAATTCCTCTTTTGTTAAAAGCACTTCTCCCCTGACTTCGATACTAACATCTTCTTTTAAGCGTAAGGGGATTGCTTCAATTGTTTTTAAATTCTGAGTCACATCCTCGCCAATTTTTCCATCTCCTCTGGTTGAGCCAACTTTAAGCATCCCTTTTTCATATTCTAAACTAATTGCTAAACCGTCAAATTTATATTCGCAATAAAAATCTAAATTTTTATCATTAGAGATTAGTTTTTTAATTCTCTCGTACCAATCTCTTATATCCTCCTCTGAAAAAGCGTCATTCAAAGAGGTCATTGGCAGTTTGTGAACCACCTTTTTGAAAAATTTCAAAGGCTTGCCACTAACTCTCTGAGTTGGGGAATCAGGGGTAATTAACTGAGGAAACTTTTGTTCTAAATCGTAGAGTTCTTTTTTTAAAGAATCTAAAGCCTCATCAGGAATAAGAGACTGATTTAAAATATGATAAGCATAGCGGTATTTTTCTATCTCTTTTTTTAAAACTTCTAATCTCTTTTTTGCTTCTTTCAGATCCATATTTCATAATTCTATTATTCAAACCATATTTCTATTCCTCGCCTGATATTGCTAGATTTTGAATTGCCAATTGATTGAAACTTTAAAGAATCTGAAGAAACCTTTTTAGCCTGACATCTGGTTTCATTACTTAGGGTTAACGAAAAAGAAGAGCCAGGATTATCCAAAGTAAAAGTTTGATAAAGTATTCCTTCCATACAGGCATCAGCCGCATAAAAGGCTTTTACTGATTCAGAGGTTTCAACTATTTGTCTTAAATCAACTGTAAAAATTGATAAAAGCAAAAGGGCTGAAAATGAAACAGTGCTTAAAAGCAGTAAACTCATCAAAAAAATTTGGCCCTTATTTCTTTTTTTTAGTAAAAATTTCATTGTTTCAAATTGAAAAATTTTTATTTACTATTCCACTTGTAAAAACCTCGGAGTCACGGCGGTTTGAATATTAAAAGTATAAATTTGTTCCTCGCCACCTCCTGTTTTAACCTTTGTCTGGATTTCTAAAGGAATTATAATACTTTCTTGGTAATCAGAGCCGTTGTTTATTAAATAAAATTTCGCCTTAGTTATTTCTACGTCTGGAGAATCAAAAAGCCAACCAATATCTTGATTGTTTTTTTTCTGCTTAATATTGAATTTTTTGTTATTATCTTCACCATATTCATAGCAAAATTTTGACCAAGTTTCCTCCAAATAGTATTGAAAGCATATTCCTTGTCCGCCCTCTAAAACTTCAAAATCTTTTCCCATTCTTATTGACCTGGCAATAAGTTCTAAATTATTTCGGATATTGTTTTCTGTATTAAGCAAAGCGTAAGCCACTTGTTCTGAACGGACAATCGCAATATAAACTTGAGATAAAGAAACCATTACTGAAACAAAAACACCAGTGGCAATAAGAAGTTCAATCAAAGTGAAGCCTTTTGGTTTTTGCTTTAACTTTTGAATTTTAAAAATCTCAATAGCCATAAACTTATTAAATACTAAGCCAATTATAAAGATGATCCTCAACATGCAAGTCAAACCAAGTATTTTTTGTTTTCCACATTAAATGAGAGACCACTTTTATCTCATTGCTGCCCACTCCTTCTATTTCTATTTCCCGATAAAATGGAGTTTCTTCACCAACACTATAGCCATAGATATTGTCATTAGGATTATGTTTTAATTTTAAGGGTTGGCTTTTGGGCGGGATTGAACCACAACCGGTGACTGACAAGGGGGTTAATGTTATTATTCCTCCTGTAGGTAAAGCCTCTACTGTATAACAACCATTAGTTAATTTATCTTTCCAACCCGCCCCTCCTCCTTTCAAACCTTTAATAAAATTAGTGTCCCTAATATTTCTTACCAGTTCAATTCCCTCCTGGGCCAAAAAAGAGGCAGTTAATCTCTGTTCAATAACTGTCGCATTAAATAACGCCCTTGTCACTAAAATAAAATTGCTTAAAATTCCTACCATTAAAATAGAGATTGCCACCAAGCACTCTACTAAAGTAAAACCATTTTTTTTATTCTGAATCATATTTCTATCCTAATTCTTTAATTCTTTTGAGATTTGACCGCTTTTGGAAATAGTAATAATGTAATAAGGTGAATTTTGATCTTCTAGATATAATTTAATAATCGCTTTGTCTACTGTTTTTGGATCAAAATAAATTGTTGGTTCTGGAGGAACGAAAACAATAGATCTTATATTAGTTTCTGTTATCTCGGTTTTTTTTACTAACGGAATAGGGGTTTTTCCCTCGCTTTTTATTTTATCATATTGTTGATTTCCTGCCCCTGACAATTGGTCGCAATAATCAACGAAAGGAGTTATTTCTTTTATAGAAAGATTAGAACCTGGAATTTCTGCAAAATACATTCCCCAACCGCAAATATTTTTACTTCCTTGAGTTGTATTTTCTTCTAAAATTAACATCGCTTGATTCTGAATTCTTTTCAGTTCAGAAATCAATTTGTTTGCCGAGCGGGTTAAATTAGTTGTTGTTTCTGTCTGCCGATTATAGCCTAATATCATAACGCTCAAAAGAGTAATAATTCCAACAGAAACCATCATTTCTACAAAAGTAAACCCCTTTTTTCTTTTTAAAAATTTATTATTCATGAAATTAAAGGAATTGATAAATATCCTTTTATTATTATATCACCAAAAAGCATTACTAACAATGCTCCGAGAGTCAAAAATGGAGCAAAGGGGATATAACTTTTAAAAGTTTTTCTTTTAAAAATTACCAGAATTAAAGAAATTAATCCGCCACTAAGAAATGACAAAATCAAAGCAATTAAAATATCAGGCCAGCCCAAAATTAAACCAATAAAAAAAGCCAGGATTGCGTCTCCCCAGCCCATTGCTCTTTCTTTGGTTAAATAAGCAAAGGCAGCAATTAAGCCTCCGCCAACAACTCCACCTAAAAACAAAGAAACAAAATAAGAGTAATGGCCAAAAATATAAGTTTGGGGGCCTAAGAAATTTGTAGTCTGAGCCAAAAAAGCAAAATCTTTAAACTGAAGAAATATTCCCAAAACTATCCGCCAAATAAAACTGATGATAATGGCAGGAAAAAGCACCTCATTTAAAATCAAATATTTCTTTAAATCATAGATAGAAATTGCCAAAAGAACAAAAACCCAATAGAGCCAGAAAATAAAATTAATCCATAACAAAACACTTTCTAAGTTCAAACTAAACATAACGTAAAAATTTATCAGCGGAAAATGAAAAAATCTCCAACTAATCAATGCAAATGACAAGCCGGTCAAAAATTCTACCAAAGGATATTGTAAAGGTAATTTATGATGACAGGTAAAACATTTTCCTTTTAAATAAAAAAAATTTACAATTGGCACCATTTCCCACCAACTTAAGGTTTTCTGGCAATAAGGACAAAAAGAACGCCCTCTAAAGGGCGATTCTTTGGTATCAATTCTATCAATTAAGACATTTAAAAAACTGCCTACAATCGTTCCAAAAACAAAAAAGAGGACAAAAACAAATGCTCCCATAAATCATTAGAGCTTTAAAGATTCTTAAGGTTTAACGCAATAAACGAGAGAAGCATCATCACAATTGATACCATTACTAGTTCCGTCAATATCAGAGTTTAAAGCCGGATCACTTTGTTCTAACTTAGCACCCAAAGTATAGGTGGTACCACTAGTATCAGCCCCATAGCGATAAAAATAAGTAGTATCATTGATAGGATCTGAAGGAATCTGAGATACCCCCAACCCAGCACCAGTTAAAGTACTTACAAAAGAAGTCCACTTGGCTAGATCTGTTGCTCCTGTTGGAGTGGGTGGATATTTACCTTTTTGAGCAAAATACAGTTCCAAAACATTTTGAATATTGTGCAAATCAGCAATTCTTCTCGCGTCTCTGGCTTTGGCTCTTGCTCCACCCATTCCAACCAAAATCATAGAACTTAAAATTGCAATAACAGTAACAACCACCAACATTTCTACCAAGGTGAACGCTTTCTTTTTTGAATTTAAAAAGTGAAACATAAAAGTAAAAATTTAAATTTTAATCTCGACCTTTTAACAATTTAACAGTTTAGCAATTTAGCAGTTTATTTACCTCAGACGCTTTGCGCCAATTGATAAATTGGCAAAATTACTGCTGCGACCAAAAAAGCAACTGCAATTCCAATTATAATTACAAGTACTGGCTGAAGTAAGTCAAGCAAAGTCGCGAAAGCCCGATTTACTTCTTTTTGGTAATACTCAGCCACCTTTCTTAAAAGTTCATCCAATCGACCAGTATTTTCTCCAACTGCCACCATTTGACCTACCAAGGGCGGAAAATATTCATAATAATTCTTTAAAATATTAGAAATACTTTCTCCGGTTTTTACTCCCTCGGCTATTTCTTTACCCAAAGAGTAATAAATATAGTTTCCAGTCGATCCGCCGGCAACTTCAAAAGCAGTCACCGTTGGTATTCCTCCTTGGATTAAAGTTCCGGCAGTTTCGCAAAATCTGGCAATAAATATCTGTTTATAAACTTTCCCTATAATCGGCACTTTTAAAAGGTAAATTCCCAAAACTCTCGACCCTTCTCTGGAACGAAAGTAAGTTGTAAAATACCAAATAGCGCCACCTAAAGCCACTAAAACGAGTAATCCAAATTTTGAAAGGAAATTGCCAATTGTAATCAAAATTTGAGTGGCAACTGGCGGTGCCTTGCCGAATTCTTCAAAAATGCTCGCCATTTGTGGCGCCAAAAAAATAGTAATAACAGCGCCAATTACAATAAAAGTCACTACCAGAAAAAGAGGATAAGAAACAGCGGCTTTTGCTTTATCAACCAAATCGTTTTCGTGTTCGGCATAATCAGCCAAATAAGTTAAAACTTCCTCCAG
>DAOOKJ010000005.1:10129-26083 GCA_035385585.1 Minisyncoccota bacterium
CCAAATCGTTTTCGTGTTCGGCATAATCAGCCAAATAAGTTAAAACTTCCTCCAGTCGGCCGGAAATTTCTCCTGATTTAATCATCTGAGAATAAAATTCTCCAAAAACATCGTTTCTTTTCTCAATTGCCCTTGATAAAGTAAGACCACTATCTAAATCAGAAACTAATTCAAAAATTAAATCTTTAAGTTGAGGTGTTGAGGCCTGCAAAAAGAGCGTTTTCAAAGCCTCGCCCAGCGGCACCTGGCTTGATAGTAAGGTGGCAAATTGTCTTAGAAAAACCGCCAAATCTTTTCTTGAAATGGCCGTTCTTTTCCCTAAAATTGCATCAAGAAAAGTTGCCTTTTTTAACGGCGAAATTTCTAAAACAACCAATCCATAACTTTGAAGGGTTCTCACTGCTGCCTCTGAGCTTTGAGATTCAATCGTTCCCTTTTTAATATTGCCTGTTTGGTCTTTTGCCTGATAAGTAAATTTCATATCAATTAATTAAAAATATTTAAAGCCCTTTATCCTAATAATTGTCTCACCTCTGAAGGATTTAAAGCGTATGTTTCAGCAGTTTCAAGAGAGATTTCTCGGCGCCTAACTAATTCCACCAAAGAGCGAGATAAAGAAAGCATTCCCTCTTGCGAAGATGTTTCTATCACCAAATCTATCTGATAAGTTTTTCTTTCCCTTATTAAATTTTTAATTGCTGAAGTCGCAAACATAATTTCACAAGCAGGAATTCTCCCGCCAGAAATCCTCGGCACTAGTCTTTCTGAAACAATTCCTATTAAAGTAGAGGCTAATTGGGCCCTGATCTGGTTTTGCTGTTCCGAGGGAAAACTATCAATAATCCTATCAATTGTCTGACTGGCTGAATTAGTATGAAGGGTAGACAAAACTAAATGTCCAGTTTCAGCCGCTGTTAAGGCAATTGACATTGATTCCGGGTCGCGCATTTCACCAATCACTATTACATCTGGGTCTTGACGTAAAACAGACCGTAGTCCCCGATGAAAAGAAACAGTATCAGTTCCTACTTCTCGCTGGTCAATGAGCGACCTATCTTGAATATAAGTGTATTCAATCGGATCTTCAATCGTAATAATATGGTCCATTCTCTTATGATTTATCTCATCAACAATTGCTGCCATCGTGGTAGTTTTACCGTGACCAGCGGGTCCGACTACCAAAAAGAAACCTTGATTATATTTGGAAATTTCATGAAGAATCGGCGGCAAGTTCAACTCCTCAAGAGTCCTGATATGATACGGGATTAAACGCAAGGCGGCAGAAAGATATCCCCTTTGAAAATAAACATTTATTCTAAATCTTACTTTATCCTGATAAGAAAAGGCGAAGTCAATTTCTTTTTCGTTGATTAATTTTTCTTGTTGCTCAGGGGTTAAAAGCACGGCAATGAGACCGGCTAATGATTCCGGAGTTAGAATTGGTTCACTTGAAACAGGAACTAAATTTCCATCAATTCTCACTGTTGGATGTCTGCCAATACTTAAATGCAAGTCAGAAGCACCCTGCTGACTGGCCATAATCATTAATTCCGCTAACTTTTTTGAATAGTCAATAGGCATCTTTTTGATTTATTGTTATTATACCACAAAAATGTCAAGAAAATAAAGAGCTAAACCAAACAAACCCACAACTGCTGAAATAATCCAGAAACGCATTGTCACTTTTGTCTCTGGCCAGCCAATTGCCTCAAAATGATGATGGATTGGAGTGGAAAGAAAAAGTTTCTTTTTCTTTATTTTTTTATAGATTTTTTGAATAATCACGGATAATGATTCTATTACCCAAATAAAAGCAAAAAATGGCAAATACAAAGAAGTATCAGTAAGCATTGCTATGACACCAACTGTAATGCCAATCGCCATTGCCCCTGTATCGCCCATAAAGAATCGCGCTGGATAAATATTAAACCACAAAAATGCAGTAAGAGCGCCAATAAATGTTGCCAAAAAAGCAGAGAGTTCATATTTCCCTTTAACAAAAGCAACTACCAATAAACAACCTAAGACAACTAAAGCTGTTCCTGCCAAAAGTCCGTCTAAACCATCGGTTTCATTAGCAGAAAAAGTTGTTGCCACTAGAATAAAAACGAAAAACAAAAAATAAAAAACTCCTAAATTAATATCGCCTATTAAAGGAAAATGAACTGTCTGATATTCCAATTTTTGGGTAAACCACCAAGCACCAATCATTGCAATCAAAATATAAACAATAATTTTATCTCTCATTCTTAAACCACCGCCTTTTGGCCCAATTCTAAAAACCCCCATCAAGTCATCTATTAAACCAACAAAAGCCGCACCAGTCATTGCTGCCAAGGGAAGCCAAGTTTGAGACCGAGAAACAAAATTTAATTTTCCCCAAAACCCATTAAAAAATTTTGCTAAAAAGAAAAATAAAAAGGTGACAATTAAAACTCCCCCCCAAATTAGAACTCCTCCCATTGTCGGAGTTCCTTCTTTTTTTTGGTGAAGACTCATAAAAATTGGCGCATCTTTATCTTCCCTAATGTGCTTGCCCAAACGATATTTATATAAGATATTCGTCCAAAGAGGTGTCAAAATAAAAGTAAGACAAGCGGAAAAAATCCCTAATAAAATAATTCTTACTAAATTAAAAGCCAAAGTATTTATTCCCATTTTGAATTTCTAAATTTATGTTATTTGACAAAAGACTGACTTAAAACAGTTGAAACCCATTCGTAAATTTTTAAGGTATCATTGAATCTATCGTTAGAATTTAAAACAATAATTGCTATTGGTATTTTATCAAATTTTTCTAATAGAGTAAATTCATAGATAGTCAAGAGGCAATCCTTAGCAACCGGCGTTGATCCAGTTTTACCTCCCCATAAATTCTTTATTTTCAAAACGAGTTCATTAGTATTTTTCAGAAGATGTTGGGTTCTTAAATCAGTTGAAAAAACTTCTTTTTCTCCTTGCCGAGTAATTTGACCAATTAAAGGGTAATTCCTGTAAATCTCTCTCGCTAATAAAAATAAGTCATTAGCAGTAGAAAAGTTTCCTTTTCTATCTAAACCTGCTGAATCAAAAATAGCCGTGTCAGCCATTTTTAATTGTTTCAATTTTTCTTCTGTAAGACTTAAAAAATTCAATCCTTTTTGGGCAAACGCTTCCTCTAAAGCAATTGCAGCATCATTTGAAGAAGAAATTAAAAGCATATCTAAAAGATTTCTAACACTTATTTTTTCGCCGGCCCTTAAATTCCCTTCTTCCCCTTCGGCGCTTACCGCATACTCAGAAATAGTAATCACCTCATCTAAATCCATATTATCCAAAGTTAAAATAGCAGTCATTAATTTTGATAAAGAAGCAGGAAAAAAATGAATATTCTCATTTTTCTTTAAAAGAATCTTCCCCGTGTTTATTTCTCCGACTAAATAGGAAACTGCGGAAATTTTTTCTTTAAAGGGAACTAATTGCAAAACTAAACCATCTAATTCAACCTGGGTTCCATTTGATTCTGGCGGATTTAAACCCTCATAAAGATTTAAATATTTCCCATAACCAATCAAAAAAATACCTATGAGTAGAATAATTCCAAAAATTATCTCTTTAAATAGTTTGTCTTTTCTGGTTGTTAATTTCATCTTTTTGCTTAATTTCATTGTAATGGGGAAGTTCGTTAACATTCTTAAGCCCTAAATATTTCAAAAACTCAAAGGAAATTTGATATAAGAAGGCATTTGCCCGCTTTTGATCTGGCATTCTTTCAATTAGCCCCCTTAAGAGCAACTGATGCAAGATATAATAAGAATCAACTCCCCGAATTTCGTTAATTTTTGCTCTGGACACTGGCCCTTCGTAAGCTATAATAGCCAAAGTTTCTTTTGAAGCCGAAGACAATTCGCCTTCAAAAACTTCCTTTCTCAGTTTTTCGGCATAAGGACTTACTTTTTCGTTTGTTACAAGCAACCATTCTTTATCCTTACTTATTAATTTTATTCCTCGTTTATTTTCTTCCAAATCCTTTTGCAAGGCGATTAAACCCTGAAAAGCCAAATCCTCGTCAACTTCAACTATCTTGGCTATTTTTTCGGTCGTCAAGGGTTCGGAAGAAGCAAAAAGTAAACCCTCAATTAAAGGAATTAAAGACTGGAAATCCATATTTTTTCAAAATTTTTTTTCTGTTGAATATCTACAACTCCCTCTTTGGCCAAATGAAGAACTGCTAAAAAAGTAACAATCAACTCAATTCTTTTGTTTTTATCTTCAATCAACTGATCAAAAGAAAAAGTTTTTCCCTTTGTTAACCTATTTATTAATTCTTTTATCCTTTCCTTTAAACTTACAACTTTTTCGATTTTTCTTTCTTCCATTTTTATTTCCGGTTCAATTGTTTCAATTATTTTTTTATAATAAAACAATAAATCATCTAATGATAAATTTTTCGGCGGCAGAAAAACTATTGCTTCTTCTTTTAAAGGCCGACTATAAAGATAATTCTTGCGTTTTAAAATTTCTAAAATTTCCTTACCTCTTTCTTGAAAAAATCTATATAACTCTAATTTATTTTCCAAATTTAAAATTTCTGATTCCTCTTCTTCAGTTATCTCTAAAGAAGGCAAAAGTGATTTTGATTTTATTAAAAGCAACGTAGAAGCAATAACTAAAAAATCAGCCAATTCATTAGGAGAAACTAAAGATATGCCATCTATATGATCTAAATAATCCTGAGTAATCTGGGCAAGTGAAATTTCTGTAATTTTTAAATTTCTCTTTTCTACCAACTGAAGCAGTAAATCCAAAGGCCCAGAAAAATTATAAACTTTAACTTGGTACATAAAAATTTATTTTTTGATTTCGGCTGAAAGAATTTTTTTAATATTTTCAACCCAAAACTGTTTAAATTTATCCTCCAAATCTTTATAGAAAAGATAACTTTCTTTTTTATATTCTATTAACGGGTCGTGGCCGCCATAAGCGCGTAGCGCAGTTGAATCTCTTAATGATTCCAGTTTTTCTAAATGAGAAACCCACATTGTATCTAAAATATTTAGAGCAAAAACCTTAAAAATATTTAAAAGATTTTCTTTTGGAATTCCCTGATTGATTTTCTCCTCATAAAGATTATTTGGAAATTCCTCCTCTAATTCTCTAAAGACTTCTTTGACTCTCTCCTCTAAATTTCCTTCGCTGAAATCCTTTAAAATAGAATCCCTTAAATTATAAAACGCAATTCTCTGTTTGTTAATAACATCATCATATTCTAAAACATGTCTTCTTATATCAAAATAATATCCCTCAATTTTTTGTTGGGCAGATTCAATTGCTTTTGAAACTAACGGATGCTCTAAAGGTTCTTCATCTGGCCAACCCATTTTATCCATAAAGTTTTTTAAATAAGGAGGGGCAAAAATTTTAACCAAATCATCTTCAAGAGAAAGAAAAAACTGACTTGAGCCTATATCACCCTGTCTTCCTGCTCGACCGCGAAGCTGATTGTCAATTCTTCTGGCTTCATGCCTTTCTGTGCCAATTACAAAAAGACCGCCGGCTTCAAGCACTTTCTCTTTTTCCTCTTTTAAAGGCGGATTTCCTCCTAAAATAATATCAACTCCCCGACCAGCAAGATTTGTAGCTACTGTAATTGCTTTAAATCTTCCGGCTTGAGCAATAATTTCTCCTTCTCTTTCATGATTTTTAGCATTTAAAATTTCAAAATTTAAATTCAATCGTTTCAGATATTTTGCCAACTCTTCATTTTTTTCTACTGAAGGAGTGCCAATTAAAATTGGCTGGCCTTTTTGATTTCTTTGATAAACTTCTTTTGCGATTGCTTTAAGTTTCGCCTCTTTGGTTTTATAAATTCTATCCGGTAAATCAACTCTTATCATTGGCTTATTGGTAGGAATAATTATTACTTCTAAATTGTAAACTTTTTTAAACTCTTCTTGCGAAGTAAAAGCCGTGCCAGTCATTCCCGCCAGTTTCTTATACATTCGAAAATAATTTTGAAATGTGATAGTCGCCACTGTTCTTGATTCTTTCTGAATCTCCACTCTCTCTTTTGCCTCAAGCGCTTGGTGAAGGCCGCCAGAGAAACGTCTATCCGGCAAAAGCCTGCCAGTAAATTCATCAACAATAATTACCTTTCCGTCCTTTACGATATAATCGCGGTCTTTTAAATAATGGCGGTGGGCTTTTAAAGCATTCTCTAAATAATGGACCAAAATCCAACCTTTCTCGTCAAAAATATTAAATCTAAAAATTTTTTCTAAATTGTTTAGTCCCTCTTCGGTTAAAGAAATTGATTTATCTTTATCGTCGGCAACAAAATCTCTGCCCTCTTTTAATTCTTTTGCCAGTTGGGCAAATTGCTGATATAAGGACGAAGCCTCTTCATCAGGAATTGAGATAATCAAAGGGGTTCTGGCTTCATCAATTAAAATGCTATCAACCTCGTCAATAATGGTGTAGAAATGCTCTCTCTGGACTTTGTCCTTCAGATCATCTACTAAATGGTCTCTTAAATAATCAAAACCAAATTCCGCGTTAGTGCCATAAGTAATATCTGCCAAATAAGCTTTTCTTTTTTCTACCGGCCTTAAAAATTCTTTAAAAACTTTAAACGAGCCTAACTGGTCTCTTTTTTTATCTATTTCTCCTTTTTCTTTTAAATTTTCTAATTTATAAGTCGGGTCGTAAACAAAAGCCCCTTCTTGGGTAATACAGCCAACTTCAAGTCCTAAATAATGATAAATTTGTCCCATCCAAACAGTGTCTCTTTTTGCTAAATAATCATTGACAGTAATAATATGAACCCCCTTTTCAAATAAAGAATTTAGAGTTGCCGGCAAAGTTGCAACTAAAGTTTTTCCTTCTCCGGTTTTCATTTCAATAATTTTCCCTTCAGCCAAAGCCAGGCCTCCAAAAATCTGAACATCAAAGTGTCTTTGGCCCAAAGTTCTAACTGCCGCTTCTCTAGTTAAAGCAAATGTTTGAATTATATTGTTTTCAGAAAAACTATTTTTTTCAAGAATCTCTTTTTTAATTTTTCCAATTCTTAAAATAATCTCTTCTTGAGAGAGTTTTTTCATCTCGGGTTCAAAGCTATTTATTGCTTTTAAAGTTTTCTCTTTGCTTTTTAAATAAGATTCACTTAAATTGGGAAATAAAAAAGAAAAAAAAGACATAAAAAATAAAAAATTCAGGGTTTTAAACGGTGCCAGGTTAACTTTTCTTTTAACTTTCTCGCTGTTCTTCTAAAAAGACTTTCTTTAGTTTTTCGATGTTCAATGATTAATCTCTTTAAATCGTCTTTTAATAAATTAGCCGCCTCTTTTATTGAAGAAGCCTTCACTTGGCAGTGGATATCATTTCCTGGAATAAACAAACGCGCCTCGGCAGAATAAATATCTCCGCTTTGAGAATTTAAAGATTTTTCGATATTTACCTCTAAATCCAAATCTCTTTTAAAATAAGAACAATATTTCTCTAAACTTTTAAGTTTTTTCTCAATAAAATCTTTTTCCGAAGGCAAGAGTTTTGTCTTTAAAGCGTTAATTCTAATGTTCAACATATAGCAAATTTACTTAAAGTTTAACTTAAAAATAAGAAAAAAACAACCCCTCCCTTTTTGAAAAAAGGGAGGGGTAAGAAAGCCGAAAGGATTAAGAAAAATTTAGATTATCTCTTCTTTTTTCCTCCTTTCTTTGCTTTCTTGGCTACTTTCTTTGCTTTTTTCTTTGCCATGTTAGTATTTATTTATTACAAGCAGCCGACCGTCCCGAGAAATTTTTAAAAATTTCTCGGGACTAATCAAAATTTTCTGCTTGTTGTTTTAGAAAAATATTTCAAAAATTTAAAAAATTTAAAAATGATTAAACAATTTCTGAAATATTTTTTCTTTACTCTTTCTTACTATAATTTTAGTTTATTTAAAATCCTTGTCAAGAGTTTTTGGGTATAACTTCTAAGAATTTTTTAAAATCACAATTTCTTCCTGAAGTTCAATTTTATATTTTTTAAAAACTTTTTCTTTTATAAGATTGATAAGATACAAAACATCTTTTGCTTTTGCTTTTTTCAAATTAATAATCACATTGGCGTGGAAATCGGCAATTTGGGCGCCATTTTTTCTTTTTCCCTTAAGGCCGCATTTTTCAATAAAATAACCGCTGGAGACTTTCCCCTGTGGCGCCTTTATTTTTTCTCCCTTAATAATTACTTCCTGTTTTTTTGAATTAAAATATCTTTTATAAGGTGTTTTTGAAATCAAAACATTTTTAAAAATACTTCCCAAAGAAGGATAAGAAAACATTTTTTTCTCAATTTTGTTTTTTAAATAAAATAAACTTTTTTCTTTTATTTCTTTTTTGTTTCCTTTTTTCTTCAAAATTTCAACTTCCCAAATTATTTCTCTGTTTTCTTTAAAAATAGATGAGCGATATTTAAATTTGCAGTCTTTGTTAGAATATTTTTTTTCTTTTAATGATAACGGATTAATAGTCTTTACTTTTAAAACTAAATCTTGCATTTGGAAGCTAAAGGCGCCAGCGTTGCCAAAAACCGCTCCGCCGATTGTTCCTGGAATTCCGTTTAACCACTCGTAGTTAGTAAATCCTTTTTCTATTCCTTTTCTTACCAAATCATTTAAAAGATAACCGGCGCCAACTAAAAGAGAGTTCTTTTTTTCTGTTAAAATTTTGTCATTTTTGATTTTAATAATCAAGCCAGAAAAACCATTATCATCGAAAAGAGTATTAGAACCATTGCCTAAAATAAAAAAGGGCAAATGATTGTCTTTTGCCCATTTAATAAGTTGCTTTAACTGATTTAAATTAGAAACTTCTGCAAGATATTTAGCTCTTCCCCCAATTTTAATAGTGGAATAATCTGCTAAACGAATCCCCTTTTTTATTCCTTCTAATATCTTCATTCACTTAAAATTTCAAAAATTTTAAGGGGCCCAAAAGGGGTTAACTCCTTTGTCAAAAGAAGTGAGTGCTCAGCCTCCGGGCCCCAATTTCATTTTAAATCAATTCTAAGAAGAAAGCAAGTTCATCTACCCAAATTTTTGCTCTGCCAAAATTTGGGTAGGTAAATAAAACCCCCGCCTAAAAGACGGGGGCCTGACAAAAGGAGCAATGATGAAAGAAATTTCTTTCCTCATCAAACACTCACTTCCGACCTATATTATACTCCTATTTTAAAAAAAGTCAACCCCATTAGATAAAGGAGAACTGTTCTCCGTTACTTTTTAAGTGCGGGGGCAATCCCGCCCCTAATGGGTTTTAATTTCAAAAGGGATTCGCCAGGCTTTTAAAGCAATCAGAAAATCAAATGACAAGGAACGGTATTTTAAATAGTAAAAATCATATTTTAATTTTTGAGTTGCATCTTCAATCGAGGCGCCGTGAGGATAATTAATTTGCGCCCAGCCGATTATTCCCGGTTTAATTAACATCCTTTTTTCATAGAAAGGAATTTCTTTTTTAAATAATTCCACTAATCTTTTTTCTTCCGGCCGGGGACCAACAAAAGAAGTATCTCCTTTTAAAATATTTAAAACCTGAGGAATTTCATCTAAATGACTATATCTTAAAAATTTTCCCACTTTTGTAATTCTTTTGTCATTTTCAAGCGTCCAGGAAGGACCAATTTTATCAGCCTCTTTAACCATTGTTCTAAATTTATAAATCAAAAATTCTTTTCCATTTTTTCCTATTCTTTTAGATTTATATAGTATCTCACCAGAAGAATCTAATTTTATTAAAATTCCAATAATTGGCCAAAAAGGCAAGGAAACGATAAAGAGAATTATTCCGCCAAAAATATCAAAAAATCGTTTTATTATTTCATAGAAAAAATGCTTTTTGCTAAAATAATATTTTTTAAACCACTCTTCGTTCAACAAAGATAACGGAACCTTGCCGGTAATCTGCTCATAGAAATCTTCAAAACTCAAAAAATGCTTTTTGACCTTTGCTTCTTTTAAAAGAGATTTTAAATCTTTTAAATTCTGGTCGCTGATAAAATATACTCCCTTTTTGTCTTTAATTATCTCTTTATCTTCTTTAAGCCTTTCGCTGATTTTTTGGTAATCGAATTTTTCTGAAATTTCTAAAATTTCTATTCCAAAAGAGGAGTGTTTTTCGAGAAATTCTTTTAATTCTTCTACTTCTTTCGCCTGAGAAATAATAAAGACCTTTCTTTTTCTTTCTTTTAGTAGCCAATTGACAGCAGTCCGCCAAAAAAACAAAAAAATCCAGGAAAATACAATCACCAGGACTAAAACCAATTTTGGAATGAACTCCGGAGTTAAAAGATAAAAAATAATGGTAGCAAGCAAACTGCCAACTAAAAATAGTTTTAAAGCCAAAAAGTAAAATTCCCTTTTATTCTCTAAATAAGAGAATTCATACATTCGGCTAATGGTAAAGAGAACTATCCAAATCAAAAAGATTAGGGTAAAATGATAAAAAGAATTAAAAAAACTTGTTCCTAAATTGTCCACCCCGTATCTTAAAGCAAGTGTCAAAATCAAAGCCCAATAAAAACATATTAAATCGCCAACAATTAAAATAAAAAGCCTTTTTTTATATCTTAGAAACATAAGTTAAAACTTCTTCCAGTTTTAAACTGATTTCTTTCTTGTCATAGTACTGACGGGCGTAAATTAAAGCCGACTGGCCCATTTTTGTCTTTAGAATCGGATTTTGATAAATTTTTAAAATTGCTTCTTTTAAAGACTCTGGGTCTTCCGGTAAAACAACAAGCCCGGCTTGAGCCTTTAAAATAATCTCGCTTGCTTCACCTTCTAAATTTATAATCACTGGCTTTCCGCTTGCCATATAATCAAAAATTTTTGAAGGAATATTTTTTTCAAAAACTGGAGAATTTTTATAAGTTGCCAAACAGACATCAGCCCGGCTGACAAAAAGCGGCATCTCTACTCTCGGCCTTTGACCAGTCAAAATCACATTTTTTAAATTAAGTTTTTTAAGCATATCTCTTAATTCCTTTTCTTTTGGTCCGCTTCCCACTATTAAAAACACTATCTGGTCATTTTCCCGCATTAAATCAGCGGTCTTCAGCATTATTTCCGGCGCCTGAGCTAAACCCAAAATTCCTGTATAAAGCACCACAAATTTTCCTTTTAAAGAATATTCTTCATCAATAATTGAAGTATTGTAATTGTCCTCAAAAAATTCTAAATCAGCGCCATTGGGAATATAGATAACCTTATCCCGGCTTATTCCATAAGAACAAACTAAATTTTTCAAAATTCCGGGAGAATTAACCAAAATTACTGTCGCCTGACGATATAAATTTTTGGCTTTTCTTAAAGTATAATGATAAAGAAAGTTCTTTTTAAGATAACCAGTTTCTTCAGCCGCTTCTGGCCATAAATCTCTTAAATCCAAAACTAAAGGAATTTTTCTTTTCTTTGCTATTTTTAAACCTATGAAACCAACGGAAATCGGCGGCAAAGAAGCAATTACTAGATCAAAATTTTTTAAAGATAAACTATTTAAATAACTGGAAAAAGAAAAAGACAAATAATTTAAAAGTCGAGGGAAAAACTTCAAAGAGGGAGAGATATATGTCCAGGAGCGGATTATTCTTATGCCGTTTTCATTTTCAACAGTTTTCCATTTATTTTTATAACCTTCAAAAATTTTTCTTTGCGGATGATTTGGATAAGAAGTTAAAACCGTAATTTCGTGGCCTTTATTTTTTAGATAATTAACAAAATAACCCCAGCGGTTGGCTGGCGCATTTGTTTCCGGAGGAAAATATTGAGAGTAAAACAAAATTTTCATGAAGAATTTTTAATTGGTTCCAATTTAAATTTGAATTCTTTAGGACTGTTTTGGCTTAAAAGATCAGAAAGCCTAATAGTTTTTGCCGGGATTTTCACGCCATAAGAAGGCGAAACTTCATCTTCTATAATAGCACAATCTAAATTATTAGGCACTCTAAAAATAAATTTAGTTTTTTCTCCCAATAAAATAATTTCTCTGAATTTTCTTTCAGTTTTTTCTTTGAGCCAGATTTTAATTTGGGGAGCCAAATGAAAATTCCATTCTAAATTTAAATTATCGCCTAAAATTTTATCTTCAATTTCTAAACTTTTCTCTTTTTTATCAATTATAAATTTTCGAAAATAACTATTCAGTTGACCAGAAAAAATAATCTTCGATTCATTTTCAGAATGCTCTAAAACTTTTAATTTGTTTTTCTGGGAATAATAAAAAATATCTCTTGTTAACTCGTTCTGCTCTTCGCTATTTATGAAGCAAACATTATGTTGCCTACTGCTTCTAAATTTGTTTCTTAATAAAGTATCTTTTGTATAAACATAAGTGCCAGGGTCAACTATTATATCTTCGCCATTTACATTTAATTCAAAACTTAAAATATCATTGTGAGTATGACTTCCACCCTTGCCATTGCAAGCTTCGCCCCTACCAGTAATAAAATAAAAATCATTGCTTGAGGTAATTAAGAATTTTGCTTGCGGAAAGAAAAAAGAATTAATTTCTTCTGAAATTTTAAGTGGTTGTTCCTGAGGTTTTTCCTCTTTAAAATAGGAAAATAATTTTAAAACCGCAAAATGATTTCTTTTTTCCCAATGATAAAAATCTTCCCAAATCAAATGAAGTCTTGAATCATCGTTATCACCTATCTGGGGCACCAAACCATTTGGTTTAGTATAAATTTTCACAAAATCTACCATTTTTTCCAGTTTAGAGATAGTTTCTTTTGAAATCTCAAAGCCATTGATTTTCAAAAGCCAAAAAGCCCATAAAAACAATTCGGTTTTATAACGATGATAAGAAATTGAAAGTTCGTAATCCACGCCGTCATCAAAAACTTGATCTTTAATTTCTTGTTCTAAAGTTTTTTTGGCGAAATTAAGCCACTTTTTCCCCTGTTTTGTTTTTTGAAAAAAGACTCCCAAATAGACCAAACCAACAATATCAGACAAGTAATGGTTTGATTTCACTGGCGCAGATTCTAAATTATTAAAAATAAACCTTCCGTGTTCAAACAAAGAATTCGTAAACCTCTCCGCAAACTCGCCAAGTTGAAGGAGAACAGTTCTCCTTTGAATTATTTCATAGGAGAAAAACCAATTGCAAGCCCGAATCGCCACTTCCATTGCGATTAGCCAATTAGGCCCATAGTAAACTGGATTATTTTTAATCCAGTCAGAAATTAATTCCTGCCATTTGTTTAAATATTTTTCCTTGCCGGTTTTCCAGTATGCCAAAGCCAAAGGAATCAAATAATGAAATCTGGAAAGTTCCCAAACATTTTTAATATCCCAGCCATTACCAAAATCTTTGCTTAAATTTTCTCTTAAATCAAGATAAAATTCATTTGGCCATAAATGACCAGAACCAATGTCTTTATTCCATTCGATTTCTTTCATTTGTTTTGGATTTATTCCTAAAAATCCAAATTCATTATTTAAAATTCTTTCCGCTGCTGGAGTAACAAAATCCTGATTTGCTATTTCATTTAAAAAATTTTCGTTGTCAGTAAAAAATTTGTAATTTCTTTCTTTCAATAAATCACTTAAATCATTTTTTTTCGGCAATAAATTGAGTTTGATTTTCAATCTTAGAATCTCGCCTTGAAAATAATTTTTAAGATAAACAAAGGCTCCTTTTGGATTAAGGAGGGCTTTTTTAATGCGGGTAGAAGTGATAGAAAGCATAATTACAAATTAAAAATTTAAAAATTGTGAGGTTGGTTTTTATTTATATTATCCTAAAAACGATTATCATACTAATAATTGTGTAGATTGCGGCAACTAAATCGTCAAACACTATTCCCCAGCCGCCGGAAAGTTGCTGAATTTGGTTTATCGGAAACGGTTTAAAGCCGTCAAACATTCCATAAACTAAAAAAATCACCAAGGTTAACGGCACTTTTAAACCAAAGATATTAATATTTCTGAAAAAATCAAAAAATAAAGATAAAAACAGCATCGCGCAAACTTCATCAATGACAACTAAATGCGGGTCTTTTCCCTTATTTAAAATTTCTTCGCTTTTAGAACTTACAGGAATTGCCAGGCATAAAATCGCCAAAAACAAAATAAGTTTAAAAATTAAAGACCACTTTCTTGTAAAATAAACCAATATTTCTCCCAAAATCATTCCCCATAGACCAGGAACAAAAGGAATTAAATAACTGCCAAAAAATCCAGTAGCAAGGGAATTAACCAAAAAATTCAAACTAAAAAGTTTTTTTCCCATTACAAAAGAATAAAATTATTTTATTAAAAATAAAATGCCCAAACCGATTAAAACCACCCCAATCATTTTAGCCAAGGTAAACTGTTCGTGAAAAAGCAAAACCGAGGAAATCATAATCGCCACATAAACAATAGAAACTGTTAAAGGATAAATCAAAGACAATTCTTTTTTGGATAAAAGAAACATCCAGGCCAAAAAACTCAAAACATAACAAACCGCGCCTAAAATAAATTGCCAATGGCTTGTTAAAAACTTCCAATTTAAGAGAGATTTTATTAACTCCATAATTCCCCCCAGATTCACTCCTATTAGTCCCTTTTTCATCAAAATCAGCCCGCTAATGGAAAAAAACAGATAAAGAATAATGTATAAAGTCATAGTAAATATAGATTATAAAAATAATTCTTTTTGGGGATTTTTTTCTTTTATAAACTGCATTATTTTTGCCACATATTCTTTAGCAGTATTAATAGCATTTTTTGTTTCTTCTTCTGAAACTAATATTTCAGGTTCATCATAAGTAAATCTATTACGTTTTTTCCTCATTATATTAAAATATTTCACTAATTTAGCAAATTCAGAACCCAAAACATTTTCAGTAAAAAACACTGCTGTTTTGTGCTGCTGTCCATCGGTTGGACGATAACCAAACGAAAACATCAAAGCCCTGCTAGCCCTCAGCATTGCTAAATAAGCGTAATTGTAAGAAGCCTCGGTATCAATATCTAAATTTGCTTCTGCTACTTTTAAATCTTTCTTCGCTCTAATCAATTGTTTTTCTATCTGGTCAAAGCCAATTGATTCTTTTTTAATAAAACCGAGGTCTGTATATTTCTGAAAGAAATCGTTCATATTAAATATATTTTATCTTGCTTGGTAATATTTTTCAAAAATGAATCTTTATTTTTTAATTTATTTACATATTCTCTTTCATCTAATAAAATATAATTAATTTCTCTATTTATTTTTTTCTCTAATTCTGTTAATTTCTTAATCAAAGAATTTTCGTCAACTGAACCAATAATACATAAATCTATATCACTTCGTTTTTGTTCTTCTCCTTTCGCAAAAGAACCATAAATAAAAGCGCTTTTAATCCCTTTTATATTTTTTAAAATTCTCTCCAATTCCCCTTTAATACCAACTGTCTTAAAAAAAATATTTTTTAAATCTTGATAAAGAGGATAATTTTTATTAATTTTAAAAAACCGATTATTACCTTGATAATAACTTTCCAGAATGCCATTTTCTACCAATTTATTAATATCTTTTTGAAAAACTCCGGGCTTTTTATTCAAAAAACGAGAAATTTGACGTAAATAATAAGAATCATCCGGATGATTAAAAAAGAGTTCTAAAATTAATATTTGGTTTTTTGTAAAAGTCGGCAGTATCATATCTGTATGCTATTTACATACAATTGTATGCTTTAAACATACAATTGTCAAGAGCCAAAATCAATTCTTCTTTAATTTCTCTTATTACTGTCTCTTCCGAAGATTTATTCTTTTCTATTCCTCCTCTAGGTAATACATAATATACTTCGCCATCTTTCCTGCGATAAAGCAATAATAATTTTTTACCCTAAATCTTATTTATTAATAATACAATAAAAAGGACAATCAGACCAGCATAAATGCCAGCAATAATATCATCTAAAACTATGCCGAATTTAGTTGACGACTGGTGAAATTTGGAA
>DAOOKJ010000006.1:0-2294 GCA_035385585.1 Minisyncoccota bacterium
GGTCTGGCAAAATTTAAAGCCGCCATACTCATTTCTTGTTTTTTTCTCTCGTCTTTTAAAATTTGAAATATCAAACCTGTAAATATATTGGGTTTAAGATTTTTTTCTTCCAGGACAATTGCCGCTCCGCTCCTGGCATATTCATAGGCGTTTCTTATTTGATGGTCTCTCGATGACCAAGGCAAAGGAATTAAAATTGCCGGTTTGCCGCTTCTTGCTATCTCAAAAATCAAGCCGCTTCCAGCCCTGGCAACTACCAAATCAGACAAAAAATAGATATCTTTTAAATTTAAAACGCTAGCCCCTGTTAATGTTTCTTCAATAAATGGCATTAGATGATAATAATTCTTATAAGTTTCTGAACCAATAATTTCTCTGAAAACAACATCAGATTCCCTCAGGACTCTTTCAAAATCCAAAGCCCCGGTCTGGTGAATTATTTCTGTCTCTTCAATTAACTGAGGCAAAGAATCAAGAATCAAATCATTTATATGCTGCGCTCCCAAAGAACCTCCTAAAACAGTGATTAAGGAGCGTTTTTCATCTAATCCCAAAGATTTTTTTAAGGAATTTCTGTCAACCTCTTCTTGATAAAAAAGTTCTTCCCGCACCGGATTGCCAACTAATTTAGTTTTAGAAGGAGGAAAAAATTTTGCGCTGCTTTCAAAACTAATAAAAACTGATTTTGCGAATTTAGCCATCAAATGGTTGGTTAAACCAGCCTCGCTATCGCTTTCATGAAGATAAAAAGGAATAAAAAACAAAGTGCTGATAAAAATTACTGGAAAAGAACCATATCCCCCTTTGGCGAAAACTAAGTCTGGCATTATTAAAAAAAGATAAAAAAATGCCTGAAATAAACCGAAAATGATTTTAAAAATATCTAAAATATTATTCAAAATGTCCATTGGACTAAAAGACCTTCTGATTTTTCCCGTAATTATCGTTTTAACCTCAATTCCCTCTTTTTTAATATACTCCAAAGTAAAATCGCTTGGCCCAATATAAGTAAATTCAAGAGGTAAATTTTTTTCCTGTTTTATTTTCTTTAACTCTCTTAAAACCGCCACTAAAGGAAAAGTATGGCCGCCGCTTCCGCCACCAGTTAGAACTATTTTTAAAGTTGAATTAGGCTTTAGCATAGATTTTAATTTACGCTTCAACTGAAGCAATTTTTGACAGAATGCCGATACTTACTAAACTAGTAATGAGTGAGGAACTGCCATAACTTATAAACGGCAGCGTTACCCCGGTTACAGGAATAATTTTTGTCATTACTGCGATATTAATAAAGGCCTGAAATCCAATATGGGAAATTAAACCAACGGCGAAAAATTTATTAAAATTATTCAAGGCCCTGCTGGTAATTTTTAAGCCAACCAAAACTAGAGAAAGATAAAGAACAATAAGAATCATTGACCCCACAAAACCAAATTCTTCAGCCAACACAGAAAAAATAGAATCAGTATGGCTTTCTGGCAGATAAAAAAACTTCTGAATTGAATTTAAAAAACCCAGACCAAAAATACCGCCGGAGCCAATGCCAATCAAAGATTGCTCAATATGATAACCGCTTTTTAACGGGTCTTTTTCACCTTCTTTAAATGAAATAATCCTTTGAAGTCGATAGGGGCTAACTTTGAATAAGTAACTGCCAACAATTATCGTAATTATTACTAAAACTATTATTTGCTTTAAACTTAAACCGCTTGTAAAATAAATCGCTAAACTCGCCAAACCAATAATTAGAACAGTGCCAGTTGACGGTTGAATAAACATCAAACCGCTAATCAAGCCGAAAGAAAAAAGAAAAGTTAAAAATGGTTTGCCAAAAATTCTTTTTCTTTCTTTCAAATTATATTGAGATAAAACAGCAGCCAAAAAAGCAGGATACGTGATTTTTAAAAACTCTGATGGCTGAAAACTAATCGGTCCTATTTTTATCCAGCGTAAAGCGTTGGTACTTGTCATTTTAAAAGGAGGGACAAAACATAAAATGATTAAAAGAACATTAAGGATAAAAAACAAGGGGGCTAATTTTCGCCAAAAGTTTAAAGAGAGTTTTGAAGCCAAAAAAGCCAATATTCCGCCAAAAATTACTCCCTGAATTATTTGTTTTTTTACAAAATAAAAAGTATCACTGTAATCTTGCTGGGCAATTACCGCTGAGGCGCTAAAAAGAACCAAAAGCCCAAGTGTAAGCAAAATAACGGTTAAAGTAATTAAAATTTTATTGTAATTAAGGCTCATAAATTATAATTATATTTTATAACATTTTTCTTTTTTTCTCAAAT
>DAOOKJ010000006.1:2394-22691 GCA_035385585.1 Minisyncoccota bacterium
TTAAGGCTCATAAATTATAATTATATTTTATAACATTTTTCTTTTTTTCTCAAATTTTCAAGTTTTGTGTTATAATAAAATCAATAATATCCTCTATGACAAAAAAGCCCATTCTTTCAATAACTCTTATTTTCGCCCTTGCTTTCGGGGGTGTTGTGTTTTTTATTATTTACAAGAATATAAATACTTCTTTTGGCAGTTTAAAATTGAAAGTTTATCCTGTAACTGCCCAAATTAAAATTAACGAAAAGCTTTACCATTCAACCAATGGCAATTTCAACATTAAACTAAATCAAGGAGATTATTTAATAAATGGTTTTCTAAACGGTTATCTGCCATACGAACAAAAAATCACTATAGAATCAAATCAAGAGATTATTTTAGACGATATTTATCTTCTTCCTTTGAACTGGCCAAAAAAAATACTGATTGAAAAACCAGATATTCAAAATTTTTATCTTTCAAAAGACAATAATCGCATTCTTTATCTTGAAAAAACAAAAGATAAAAATACAAAGATAATTTATCAATGGGAAATTTTTGACAGGGGGACTCAAAAGACAGAAGAAGTTTTTAGTTCCAATGTTTCCCCTCAAGAAGTTCAGTTTATCTCAAAAAAAATATTAACCGAACTCAAAACTAATGATTGGCAAATAATTTTACCAATTAAAAGTTTGCTGCGCGATTTAAACATTGTCAGCCAATCGCTTAACAATCTTTTTGAAAAACATCTGAAAGAAATAAATCCTAAATTATCTAAAGAAATCAAAAAAGCGGCCTTTAGCAATGATGAGGAAAATAAAATCGTTATTCAAACAAAAGACAGCGTTTTCCTTTACGATTCAGTTAGCGACAACTTATTTTTACTCCAGCAAGGAGAAACATCGGCATTTGTAAACGACAATAATAATCTCTATTTCTTAGATAAAAACGGTCTTTTAATAAAAACCAATCTTAATTCCCCTTTTAACAGCGAGACTCTTTCTCTTTTTAGTTTGGAAACAAAAAATGTAGAAAACACCAAGATTAGAAAAAACCAAGAAAAGGAACAATTCTTGATTGTTACCAGCGATGGAAAATTATACTATCTAGACCCAAAAAACTCCACTTTGCCTACGGTTATTTCAGAAAATGTTAAAGAAGCGAATTTTGCCAATTTAAATATAGTTATTTTTCAATTAGAAAATAAAGAAAACGAATGGATTATCTACAATCTTAAAGATAACACCCAAAAGGAAATAGAATCTTTAATGATGCCTCTTCAATTTCTAAAAGAAGACTACTGGTTAGTTTCAAGAGAAAATAATTTAGGAATTTACGATTTAAAAAATGAAAAATTTATTTTAATTGCCGAAAATATCTTACAAGACAATGTCTTTTTTGACAAAGTTTTAAAAAGAATATTTTTTATCACTAGTGAAGGAATCAACGAAACATCATATTAAAGACATATTAAAAATTGGTAATATAAGCCCAGGTGAATAAGTTCGTAGCGCTGCTCTGCGAGCGAGCGGGCTTACAACGCAGTTGAGTGCTCGGGAGCGAGCGAGCAGCGCCAGTAAGCGAGCGCGCTGGGCGAGCGATCGGTAGCAAGAACTTATTCACCTGGGCTTTTAAATACTGGTAAATTAAAAATAAAAATCGCCCGCCCAAATTTCTTCGAAACTTGGACGGGCAAGCCTTTTTACCTTTTTGCCCACTGACCTCTTTTTCTGGCTTTTTTTAATCCGTATTTTTTCCTTTCCACCATCCTGCTGTCTCTCGTCAAAAGTTTATACTTTTTTAAAGTTGGCTTTAAGGTACTATCTAACTTAACAAGAGCCCGACTAATACCAAGCCTGATTGCTTCTGCCTGACCGGTCAATCCTCCACCTTTTACCTTTATACTTATAGAATATTTATTCTCAATATTTGCTTTTGAAAATGGCTCAAAAATTTTATTTTGCAGAGAAGCAATCGGAAAATAATCATTTAAAGTTCTACCGTTAATAGTTACTTGCGGTTTGTCTTTTGAAAGCCTTATAATCGCAGTTGCTTCCTTCCTTCTGCCAATTGCTTGAACATATTTTTTAACAGCCGTGGTTTCTGCTTTAACTTTTTTATCAGTTGTCTTTTTTTTAGATTCTGCCATAAGTTTTAAATTTACTCTTCAATTTTTAATCTTTTAAGCCTTTTATCTCTTAATTTATTTTTTGGCAGCATCCCTCTTACTGCCATCCTCAAAACCTTTTCAGGATTTTTCTTCCACAAAGATTCCAATGTTTCCTCTTTTAAGTGGCCCAAATAGCCGGTATGCTTAAAATACTTTTTAACTTTCATTTTCGTTCCTTTAAATGCCATCTCTTTCAAATTTTTAACAAGGACAACTGTTTGACCAACTTTATTCGGGGCGTATTCTGGCCTGTGTTTATCTTGTAAATAATAAGAAATAAGGGTAGCAATTCTCCCCAAAGACTGATTTTGGGCATCTAAAACTATGGTTTTACTATTTTTATTCTCTGCTATCATAAAAATTTTATTTAACAAATTCTAAAATTACCAGTGGAGAACCGTCATTTATTCTTCTTTTAGAAGTTTTAACAATTCTTGTATATCCCCCTTTTCTGTCTAAATATCTTGGGGCTATCTGATAATATAATTTTTCTGCGGCTTTCGGGGAAAGTTCTTCCTTCAGTTTACGGAGGGCGCTAAGATTTTGTTTTTTTGCAACTGTAATTAATCTTTCTATTTTTTTTTGAGTCTCTTTTGATTTCGCTAAAGTAGTAGAAATTTTTTCTTGTAAAATTAAATTAGTCGTTAAACTTTTAATCAACGCCTTTCTTTGGTCTCTCTCGCGATGAAGTTTTCTTCCCCTCTTCAAATGTTTCATAAGTATTTACTCTTTTAAAGTATAGGTTAAATTTTTCAATATCTTCTTAATTTCCCCAACTGCCTTTTCTCCTAAACCATCTAATTTATATAGAGTTTCTTCTCTATAGCGCAATAAGCCGGCTAAAGTCTTGATGCCGTTATCAAGCAAGGCATTTTTTGTTCGATTTGAAAGATTTAATTCTTCTATTGAAATATCCTTTGGCTCCCTATTTTTAGTTTTCATTGTAGAAATTTCTGCCTTTTCTTCTTTTTCTTGAGGCAAACTAAAACTCGCTTTTTCTTTTAATAAGGAAAAGTGTTCGTCCAAAATAGCCGCCGCTTTAATAAGCGCTTCTTGAGGAGTAATTGAACCGTCTGTTTCAATTTCAAGGTATAATCGGTTATAATCAGTTTTCTCGCCAACTCTCATATCTTCAACCCAAAAATTTACTCTTCTTATTGGTGAAAAAATAGCATCAAGGGCAATAGTGCCGACTGGTAATTTTTCTTTTTTTCTTTCTTCTATCTCAGAATAACCTAACCCCCTTTCAACAGTCGCTTCTAATTCTAATTTTGCTTTTTTATCTGTTAAAGTGGCAATTTTTAAATCAGGATTTAAGACTTCTACCAATGGATTCGGCTCAAAATCTTTAGCAGTGATTTCTCTTTCACCCTTAACATTTAGTTTCAAAGTTTGCGGCTGGTCATCAAAAAGTTTTACCCTTAATTGTTTTAAATTAAGCATAATATCAACCACTGTTTCTTTTACTCCATCAAGAGTAGAAAACTCATGAGGAACACCCTCAATTTTAAATGAGGTTACGGCTGCTCCTTCAATTGAAGAAAGCAGAACCCTTCGTAAGGCATTGCCTAAAGTAGTGCCATAACCAGGATAAAGACCTTCAATTTCAAATTTGCCAAAAGACCTGCTTTGTTCGCTCACTTTAAAATTAGAAAAAAGTTGAAACATAGATTTTTGAAAATTTAGATTTTTATCTGCCCAATTAAGCGTATGCTTCTATTATAATTCTAAAGTCAAAAGGAAGATTTAATTCTTTTACCTCTGGCAATTTTATCAATTTTGCTGTCAAATTTTCTTTATCTAATTCTAAATAAGAAGGGGGGGTAATTTTTTCAATATTTTCTTTTAAATCTTTAAAGATTTTCAATTTTAAACTTTTCTGACGAATAGAAATTATGTCATTTGGCTTTAAGATTCTTGATGGAATATCACAACGCCTTCCATTTAAGAGAAAATGACCGTGACTAACTAACTGTCTCGCCATTTTCTTTGAAGTAGCAAACCCTAGTCTAAAAATAATACTATCCAAACGGCTTTCAAGAAGTTGGGCAAGTACCTCTGGGGTAGATTCTTTTTTCTTTAAAGCAATTTCATAAAAACGGCGGAGCTGCCTTTCACTTAAGCCATAATAAATCTTAATTTTTCTTTTTTCTATAATTTGTTTTTTAAAAGAGGTGGTTTTTTGACCTTTTCTTCTTTTTTCTTTTTTCTTAAGTAAGGGACAAGAAGGAGAAAAACATTTATCTCCTTTCAAAAACAATTTTTCCCCAACTGTGCGACATTTTTTGCAATTTGAATCCATAAATTAAACTCTTCTAAGATTTGGCGGTTTCGGACCGTTATGGGGCACTGGAGTAATATCTCTAATCGTTTCAATATTTAATCCTTTTGTTGCCAGAGTATAAAGAGCAGACTGTCTTCCTCCCCCGACTCCTTCAATATAAACATCAACAGATTTTACCCCTAATTTAGAAATTTTTTCCAATAGAATCTCGGCTACTTTTGAAGCTGCATAAGGAGTAGCTTTTTTTGGCCCCTTAAAACCTAAAGAACCACTTGAAGCCCAACAAATTACATCACCTTTTTCATCGGTAAAAATAAGCCGGGTATTATTATAAGAAGCCCGAATATAAACTCGACCTTTTTCTAAAGCCTTATGAGCAAATCCTTTACTACGAGTAGCAGAGGTGATTTTTTCTGTTATTTGAGCAGCATCCTCTCCCCCTTTTGTTACAATTCTCTTCTTTCCCATAGAATTATATTAATAAATAAAAGATTAAAAACACAAATTAAAAATCAAAAACTTGTCTTCTTTTTATCTTTTATTTATTATTTATTATTTTTTATTTAATATTAAGTTGGTGTGGGAGCCTTTCTTCTTCCAGAACCAACTGTTTTTCTAACATTCCCTCTTACAGTGCGAGAATTAGTTTTAGTTCTCTGACCTCTTGCCGGTAATCGTTTAATATGACGACTTCCTCTGTAACTACCAATATCTATTAATCTTTTTATATTTGTCTTTACTTCTCTTCTCAAATCTCCCTCTATCTTTATTCCCCTTTTCTCAATAATTTCTTTTAAAAGATTCAACTCTTGAGTTGACAGATCTTTTGCTCGTTTGGTTTCCGCTATCTTTGCCTCTTTTAAAATAGCCCTGGAGAGAGATGGCCCTATGCCATAAAGATAAGTTAAAGAAGCCCAAATTTGTTTATTATCCGGAATATTAATTCCTAAAAATCTCATATTAATTATCCTTGACGTTGTTTATGTTTAGGGTTAGAACAAATAACATATAGGCGTTTTTTCCGTCGTACAATTTTACACTTGCGACACATCTTTTTAACTGAAGCCTGAACTTTCATACAAATTATTTTAGAAAATTTTAAAAATAAAAATTACGGGTTATAGGCGATAAAGAATACGCCCCCTTTTTGGGTCATAAGGAGATATCTCCACTATTACTTTATCGCCTGGCAGTATTTTTATTCTATTTAAACGCAACTTACCGGCAATATGGGCAAGAACTTCTCTTTTATCTTTATTTAAAGTTATTCGAAAGACGGCATTTCTTAAACTTTCGGTAACAATTCCTTCTTCTTTAACTGGTCTTTCTTTAGGCATAAACAAATAAGTTTACCAAAAAACCTATTATTAGTCAATAGAAAGTTTAACTTTAGAGAGATTTTTGGGAATTTTTGATAACCAATAGGGTTTCAGTTTTATTGTAATCTTGGAAATTCCTTCGGTATTTTCAAGGCCTTTAAGAATTTCTTTCTGGCTTTTACCTAAAACTTCTTTTTTAATCTCTTCTTCATTTAAGGCAAATCGTAGAACTTGCTTTGCTTCTAAATTCACTTCTAATATTCCCTGACTAAAATCTGCCTTAATGAATTGAAGAGTAAATTCAGGATTCTTATAAAAGACATATTTTTCATCTTTGTCCTTTTCCAACTGTTTTTGGATATAAGAAATAACGTCTTCTTCTTTATAGGCAAGAACCTTCATTTCTCCCTCAGCCGTCAAAGAAAAAGTCTGCCTCAAATCCCCTACCTCGGCATCAGAATCAAGGTTGGTGATTTTTAAACCACTTTTTCCCTCGGGAAGCAATTTTAAATTCTTTGGTAATTTATCCTCAATAGATTTATTAATCGCCTCGCTAATTTTTTTCAAAATAGCTTCTTCTCCCTTTCTGATGTCGTCAGCGGTTACCATCGGCATTGCAGATGAAGCTCCGCCAGTCATTGGATTCTTAGAAATACCGTAAAACCCTTCATATTTTGGAGTGCCCTTAAAGCCAACGATAGTAAATTTGCAATTTGGCAATTCGCAGGGAGCAATATTATACTCAGGCCCAGCCTCGTCAGCGGTTACCTTAACATCAATGGAAGAAGGGACTAATTTACCATCCTCAGTGGTAGCAGCTGGAATAACAATTCTTGAATCAAGCCGAAATATTTTTCCATCAGGAGTTGACAACCTCGTCGTCGCTACCAAAACTTGGGGAGAGGTGGAGTAATTATTAAACAAAGTTACTACCCCGGTTGCTTTCTTTTCATCTTTTCCTCTGCCGGTAGAAGTAAAATCTTGAGAGGCGCTTTCTTTAAAAACAAAAAGATTTGCGGGAATGATTCCCTTTTCATAATCTACAGAAGAAACATTGCTGTCAAAAACAATTTTAGAAGAAAGGGGTACTTCCATTTTTTTTGTGGTAATACTGATATCTGCTCTAGCAAAAACTACAAAACTTAAATAATAAAAAAGAAAACCGAGGGCAATGACTCCCAAAATAGTAAAAAGAACAGACTTTTTAAAAGGCAGTTTTAGGGATGGTTTTTCTTTAAAAATATATTCCGGCTCTTCAAAAAATACTTCCTCTTTTTTCTTCTCTGAAGGGGTTATTTTCTCTTTTGGTTTTTCCAAAGGTTCTCTTTTGAAAATATTAATTTCTAATTCCTCTTCTTCTAATACCTTTTTAGAAAAAATCTCCTCTTTCTCTTTTCTAAGATATGGAGGCTTAATATCTACTACTTTTCTTTTTGGTTTTTTATATTCTTCAACCATATTAGCTTTATTAATAATAACAAATTTTTTATGGTTTTTGCAAATTTTTATGAGGATATCATTGCCTTAATTCTTCTAATTCCTTTAGCAATCCCTTCTTCCTTTAAAATTTTAAACTTTCCAATTTCTTTTGTATTTTTTACATGAGGACCGGCGCAAATCTCTTTGGAAAAAACTTCCTCGGTTCTTTCATCCTTAATTTCATAAACGGTTACTTTTTCTGGATAGCGGGCCTCAAAAACTCCCTGAGCGCCATTTTCAATTGCCTCCTTAAAAGTGGTCTGATAGCATTCAACCTTTAAATTCTCTTGAATTTTTTGATTTACCAAATCCTCTACTTTTTTAATTTCCTCTTGAGTAAGTTTTCTGGAAAAATTGAAATCTAAACGCAATCTTTCGCTATTTATATCTGAACCACATTGTTTAATGTCTAGACTTAAAACATTTCTTAAAACCTGAAGGAGTAAATGAGTAGCGGTATGCCCCCTCACAATCTTTAGAGATTCTTCATCGCTAACTGATTCTGTTTTTAACCCGTGACCGCCAAATTTTTTTTGTTGACCTTTCCTTGAAACTTCTTGGTGTTTTAAAAATTCTTTTTCAAACTCCTCTTTTCTAACTGTTAAACTTTCCTCCTGAGCCATCTCTTCTAAAAGTTCCAAAGGAAAACCAAAACTCTCATAAAGATAAAAAGCCTGTTTACCATCAATCTCTTTTTCATTTTTATTCTTTATTTCCTTTAACATTTTCTGCCATTCTCTTAATCCTTTTTGAAGTGTCGTTTCAAATTTTTCTTTTTCAGAAGAAAAAACCTCAAAGATTTTTTGAGTTCTTAAAACTTCCGGATAAAAATTACCGTATTTCAAAGCAATAATTTCTAATGCTCTCTCATACCATAAATCATCCAACTCTATTTTTGAAGATAATCTTATTACTCTCCTAATTAATCTTCTTAAGATATATCCTCTATCTACATTTGAAGGTACAACACCCGCTGCTGCCAAAAAAGTAATCGCCCGAAAATGGTCCAAAATAATTCTTACAGCTTTTTCTTCCTTTGCTTTAACGGATTTTTCCAATTCAGTCTTTAATTCTAAAAATAAATCTGTGTCAAAAATGGTTTTCTCCCTTGTTTTAGGATATTGAACTATTAAGGCCAGTCGCTCAAATCCCATTCCTGTATCTACCCCTTTTGTTTTTAAAGGCTCTAAAGTCTTGTTGGTTTTTTGATAAAATTCATTGAAAACTAAATTCCATATTTCTATTCCGTCAACATAAATTTCAGTTGTCGGGCCGCATGGTCCTTCATTTCCTGTTGGCCCCCAAAAATTATCTTCTTTACTGCCATAAATAATTTGCTCTTTTGATAATTTTAATTTCTGCCAATATTTTAGAGACTGGCTGTCTAAAGGCAGATTTTTATCTCCCTTAAAAATTGAAATTTTAATTCTTTCTTTTTCTATCTTTAAAACATCCCTTATAAACTCCCAAGCGTAATTTATGGCTTCTTCTTTAAAATAGCCGCCGAAAGAAAAGTTTCCGAGCATTTCAAAAAAAGTCAAATGACTTTCGTCCCCAACTGAATCAATATCAGAAGTTCTAAAACATTTTTGGCAAGTGCTAGTATTAAAATTATTTAAAGGCTCGCCTAAACTAAAATGGATATCTTTGAAAGGGTCTAAAATATTCGAATAGTAGAATTTAAACTGCTGCATTCCGGCAGTGGTAAACAAAACCGAAGAATCATTTTCCGGAATAAGAGAAGAAGAAGGAACAATTCTATGTCCTTTTTTCTCAAAAAAATCTAAAAAAGTTTTGCGCAAATAATTAGAATCCAACATAAAAATAATAAATAATAAATAATAAATAAAAGATTAAAAAACACAAATTAAAAATCGAAAATTTCTCCTCTTTTTAATTTTTTATTTTTTATCTTTTATTTTGCAGCAGTTCTTTGACTACTTTCCTGTCATCAAATTCAATAATTTTTCCTCCAAGATTCATTAATCTTTCATCTCCTCTGCCCAAAATCAAAACAACATCATTTTTTTCCGCTCTTTTCAGGGCCTCTTTAATCGCTTCCTTTCTGTCCTCTATTGCTAAATATTTCTCCGGCTTAACTCTTGAAACTACATAATCTAGAAAATCAGTAATTCCCTCTTCCGGAGACTGATTAGCTGAATCGTCAACAGTAATAATTGTTAAATCAAAATTATTGGTAGAAAATTCTGCTAAAAGTTGACGAATTTCCAAAGGAAATTCAACAAAATTCCCATAGACGCCAATAATTCTTCTCGGCTTCAAATTTTTAACTCTTTCTGTTACTTCCTTAAATGCCTGAGGGGTATTCGCTTTATCAACAATAACAGTAATGCCTTTCCCCCTAAAAACTTCAAATCTTCCTTCAAGGGGCGGACAACTTTCAATCCCTTCTTTTATCTTGTTGTAATCAATATTAAATTCCAAAGTTAAAGCGATAACCGCCAGGGCATTTAAAGCATTGTATCTCCCTCCGTTTTTTAAAAGCGAAATTTCAAAATCCAAATCGCCTTTTTTTACTTTTAAAACCGTTTCTTCGGCATTCTCTTTAATTATTTTGCCATAAACATCACTTGACGGCTCAAAACCATAACTAATTACTTTTGCCTTTGTTATTTTTTTAAAATCATCAAAATACTCACTCTCTCTCGGTAAAACTGCAAATGATTTCTCGTTTAACATTTTGAACAATATTTTTTTTGCTTCAAGATAATTTTTAAAATTTTTATGCTCAAAAATATGATGGCACAAAGAAACATTTGTTAAAATTGCACCCTTAAAATTTATGCCAAAAACTCTCCAATCTCTTAAACCAAAAGAGCTTACTTCCATTACCACATATTTGGTTCCCCTTTTAACCATTTTTTTTAAAAGAGATTGCAAATAAAAAGGGTCTGGGGTAGTTATTGGCTGGGTGCCTATTGCCGCTGGTTCTATTTTTGTTTTCTCATCTAACCAATAGCCAGAAGTGCCTATCAATCCGGTTTTTAGTCCCGCTTTTTCCAAAATGCTCTTTAAAAAATAAGAGGTGGTGGTTTTTCCATTAGTGCCAGTAACGCCAAAAACAACTAATTTCCTTGAAGGAAAACCATAACAAAAACTAGCGAAAAAAGCGATGCTCTTGCGTAAAAACTGATTTCTTTTTATTGATTCTAAAAATTTCTTCATTTCTTTATAATCCCTACTTTCTACTCTAAAAATTCTTTTAATTTTTTTGCTTTTTCCAAGTCCTTTAATCTCTCTAGTGTTTTTGCTTCAATCTGTCTAATTCTTTCTCTGGTTACATTAAAGGCTTTTCCTACTTCTTCCAAGGTATGACTAATTCCATCTTTCAGTCCAAAACGCATTTCAATAATTTTTTGTTCCCTCTCAGTTAAACCGCTCATTAACTCTTTCAATTCCTCTTTTAAAAGTTCTAAAGAGGCATATTTTTCAGGAGAGAGACTTTTATTGTCAGGAACAAAATCTCCAACTTCGTTTCCTTCTTCCTCATCGCCAACCGGTTGGTTTAAGGAAGAAGTGTCTTGAGAAATTTTCATTAGATATAAAATTTCGTTCAAACTTTTTCCGCTTTCCAGAGCTATTTCCTCAGGCGATGGGTCTCTTCCCAGAGTCTGGGCTAAACTTTTTCTTACCTTCAAATATTTAGAAATTGTTTCTACCATATGAACTGGTATTCTAATTGTTCTTCCTTGGTCAGCCAAAGCCCGAGTGATAGCCTGTCTTATCCACCAGGTTGCATAAGTTGAAAATTTAAATCCCTTTTTGAAATTAAATTTATCCACTGCCCTTGATAAGCCAATATTTCCTTCCTGAATTAAATCCAACAAATTTAAATTGCTGCTCCGGTTAACATAACGTTTAGCGATTGAAACAACTAATCGCAAATTAGCCTCAATCATTTTTTGCCTCGCTTGTTCGTCTCCTTCAGCCACTCTTTTCGCTAATTCTCTTTCTTCCTCCGGAGTTAAAAGAGGAATTTTGCCTATTTCCCTTAAATAAGCCTGCACATTATCTGGTAAAGTTGTAACATTTTCAAAGTTTAACGCTTCTTCCAATTCTTTTTTTGAAACTTCTTGGCCAGAAGTTAACAAATCGCCGCTTTCTACTACATCTATATTTAATTCAGCCAATGTATCATAGATAGTTTCCAAAAGTTTCAAATCTGTTTCTATCTTTGGAAAATATTTAAGAATTTCGTCCTGGGTCACAAAACCCCGTGATTTCCCCCTTGAAATAATCTCATTAATCTTTGTAGTCAGTTCATCTTTTTTCCTTTCTTTCTTTGTCTCTGCTTTTATCCCTCGCTTTATTTTACTTTTTTTCTTTTTGTTTTTCTTTTTTTCTTTTTGTTTTCTCTTTAAAACAATTTTTTTATTTTTTTTATTTTTTTTATCTTTTTTATTTTTCATAGCTTTTAATTAATTTTTAAAAATATTTAATCTAACAACTCTTTAGAAAGATTTTTAAATTCCTTCATTAAGTCATTTAACTTTTCTTTATCTAAAGAATTTTCCGCTTCTAAAATTTCTTTTTCCAGTTGATTTAATTCTTCTTTTATTGTTTCCCTCTTTAATTCTCTTAATCCGTTTTCTATTTCTGTTTCTTTTAAAACTTTATATTGAGCCAGTAAATCTTCCTCATAATCCGCCCTTAAAGATAAAATCTTTATTAAATTTAAAACTTCTTCGCTTAATTCTTTCTGCTGCAATTCTTCAGCTTCTTTAACATTCTTCAACACTTTGATTAACTCTTGATATTGAGGAGGAAAAAATTCAATAAAATCAACGAACTTCTCTCCTAACTCGGGATATTTGACCCAGAAAGACAAAAGCCTTTCGGCAATAATTGTTTTTCTATCAACTGTTCCCACAGAGGACAAAGGACTGATGATTGTTTCATTTTCATCTACTGGTTGTCTTTTAAACTTATTTGAAGAAATCTTATTTAATTCATCTTCCAGAATTTGCGAACTTAGATTTAAAACCTCAGCAGTTTTCTCCAGCCAATAAGCCCTGTCTAAAGCATTTTTAATTTTATTTAATTGAGGTAAAAAATAAGAAACAATGAGTTTTTTCCCCTCTAAATCGTTTTTATTCCCCAAACTTAGGGCTCTTTCAAAATAGAATTCCATTATTGGTTGGCTCTCTTGAATCAACTTTTCTGCTTCTTTTGAATCTTTAATGTCTTTTAAATATTCAGCCAAATCTTTTCCCTGGGGCAATTTCAAAATTTTCACTTCAAACTCTCTTTCTAAACTTAAATCAATTGCCCTTTCGCTTGCTTTTCTCCCTGCTTCATCCATATCAAAAGATAAAATCAGGTTTTTATTATATTTTTTCAAGATATCCAAGTGAAACGGAGTTAAAGAAGTGCCGCAAGTGGCGACAATATTTTTAATTCCTTTTTGCCAACCGGCCAAAAAATCCATTGCCCCTTCTACTAAAACCGTTTTTCCTTCTAAAGATAAATACTTTTTGCTCCTTGCCAAACCAAAAAGGGTCCTGCTTTTATCATAAATTAATGTTTGAGGAGAATTTATATATTTTCCAACTTCTTCAACATTTCTAATTGTTTTGAGCGGCCCCCCTTTGTCAAATATTCTCGCCGTATAGGCAATAACATTTCCAGATAAATCTTCAATTGGAAAAATAATTCTAGAGCGAAAACGGTCATAAATATCTTCGGCCTGTATTTTTAACACTTCCTTGTTTGTTGTTTCTGATATATCTTTTATTTCTTTTTTTGAAATCGCTAATCCCGATTGAAGAATTTCATAACTTTTAAAACCGCTTTTAATTAAAAAATTTGTCAGATTTCGCCATTCATCAAAAGCAAAACCCAATTTAAACTCTTTAATCGTTTCCAAACTTAATCCTCTCTCAAACAGATAATCTAGAACTCTTTGATTCTTTAGTAAATTATTATGGAGGTAATCCGCCGCCTTTTCATAAATTTCTTTTAGTCTTTGTTTTTTTGAAACGATTTCTGGATTTTCAAAAGTTATCTTTACTCCTGCTTTTTCAGCCAACAATTTTAAAGCATCTTTAAATTCCAAATTCTCTATTTTCATTACAAAACCAACTACGTCGCCCCCGCTTTGGCAGCCGAAACAATGCCAAATTTGCTTTGAAGGAGAAACATAAAAAGAAGGAGTTTTCTCTTTATGAAAAGGACAAAGCGCTTTATAATTAGCGCCAGACTTTTGAAGTTTTATATAATGGCCGATAACTTCAACAATATCTAATTTATTTTTAATTTCTTCCAAAGGAGATAACATATTGATTTGTGTTTTACCCTACCACTACTTGATTTTTCCCTTTTCTCTTTGCTTGATACATCAATTTATCTGCTTTATCTACTAATTCCTCAAGACTTTTTTCTTTATGATAACTCAAAACTCCAAGACTAGAGGTCAATTTAAGACCGCTAAAAACAAAATTTTCTATCTTTTTTCTAGTGTTAATAGTTTTTTCTATTGCCAATTGATGAGGGGTGTTAAATAATAAAACTACAAATTCTTCCCCACCCCAGCGACTGATAACATCTGTCTCTCTAAAATTCTTCCTTAAAAAATTTGCGAAGCTTTTTAGGACTTTATCACCCCTGCTATGCCCATATTTGTCATTTATCTTTTTAAAATCATCTATATCTAAAAATATAATACTTAAAAATTTAATTTCATTTTTCCGTCGGTTTTTATCCTTATTTTTTACCGCTTTGAAATAGACTTTGCCCACCTCTATTAATCCTCGCCGATTATAGAGTTTTGTCAAATAATCCAAATAAACAAGTTTTTTCAATTTAACTTTTTCTTTCTTTAATTCTTTAATTTCTTCCTCTTGTTTTTTGATTATTAAATTTTTCTCCATAAATCTACAATCTTCGGGAGAAAAATAATAAGACCAATAACTATAGATGTTAAACAGGCAATAACAACCGCTCCCGCCACCAAATTCTTGATATTTTTCACTTTTTCTGAAAAGTTCGGCTCTAAAATATCCAGAGTTTTTTCCCAAATAGTATTTAAAGCCTCGAGAGACAAAACTAACCCAATTGTCAAAACCACAATCAGCCACTCTATCCTATTAAGCCCAATCCAGATACTAAAAAGTATTACTATTATAGCAATAACAACAATTAGAAAAAAGTTCTGCTGGCTTAAAGCATACCTAATTCCTGCGAAAGCATAACCTAAACTCGCTATCCATTTTTTAAAAGAGAGTTTCATTTTTAAAACTATTGACCAAAAATATTTTTCAAAATTTGGCTGATTTTATTCTTCTTTTCTTCCGGAATTTCCTTTCTCTTTTCTCCTTTTGCAGATATTGTTTTGGGCGGAACTTTGATTACTTCTGATTGGGATAAATTTTTTAAAGAAAGTTTATCACCAGAAGTTCGTCTTATTTCTTCTAAACAACTTTCGCAATAAACTGCTCTATTTGACGATGGTTTAAAAGGCACAATTATTCTTTTGCCACAACGGCTGCAAATAGCTTCCCACCCCTCGTATGGTTTTTTGGAATAGATGGGTTTTTTGAAAGAAACCTTCTCTGGCCCAAAATCCAATAATTCCCAATAAGAAATTTCTTTTTCCACTTCTTCAACTGGCCGACTATACATCTGGCGACAGTAGTCTATAATGTCCTGTATATATGAGAGTGGTGGTAAATGCTGGGGAGGAATATTAATGGCGGAAAATGCCTTTGAGAGCGCGCCATCAATCATTAGTTTTATATAAAAATGATAATTGGGAAGATTAATTAAATCTTCTTTGCTGAATTCTGGCAAAAAATATTTTTCCAGAATTTCAGCATCCTCTGGTCCAATGCGGTAACAAACCAAAGTTCCAATATTGCCAAAAATAGCATCTTTTACCGTATCATTAAGTTGATTGATATATTGATGGGCTAAAATTAAATTGAGACGGTATTTTCTTGCTTCAGCAAAAATATTGGCAAATGATTCAGTGGAAAAATTCTGAAACTCGTCAACATAAAGATAAAAATCTGGTCTTTCTTCTTCTTTTACCTCAACTCGCGACATTGCCGCCAGTTGAATTTTGGTAATAATCAAAGCGCCCAATAAATCAGAATTATCTTCGCCGATTAATCCTTTAGATAAATTTGCTAAAAAGATTTTTTTGTCATCCATTATTTCCCGGAAGTCTAGTTTAGATTCTTTTTGGCCAATGATATTTCTGATTAAAGGATTTGAAATAAATTGGCCAATTTTATTTTGAATTGGGGCAACTGCTTCTGAAGCGTAACGCTGATTATAACTGGCGAATTCTTTTTCCCAAAAAGCCTTAATCACCGGGTCTGTTACTTTGTCTATCACCGCTTTGCGGTAATCAGCATCAACTAACAATCGGTTAATGCCTAAAAGGGTTGAATTCGGATATTCAAGTAATGCCAATAAAGAATTATTCAAAATATATTCCATTCTGGCTGACCAAACATCTGGCCAAATTTTTTTAAAGACTCCCATCAGCCCGGCGACTACTAAATGCCGCCATTCCTTTGGCACTTCTTCTATTACATTAAAAGCAATTGGCCAATTAATATCTGAAGGGTTAAAATAAAAAACATCTTTAACTCTCTCTTTCGGAATAAAATGAAGAATTCTATAAACTAATTCGCCATGGGGATCAATCACTCCCACCCCTTTGCCATTTAAAATATCCTGAATAATCATATTTTCAAGCATTGTGGTTTTACCAACCCCGGTTTTTCCAATAAGATAAAAATGCCGTCGCCTATCATCAGTTTTGATTCCAAAATGTTCAAACTTATTCCTAAAATTTGTTATGCCAATGTAAGTAATGTCATTCATATTTACTTTGGAAGATTGAAGGGCGGTTCGCCTTTTCTGAAAACTCCCCGCACTAAAGCCGGTGATTTAACTTTTAAAAGCGGAAAGTGGTAGATAGTAGCTAATTCTTGAGAACTCAAAACCATTGCTTTTTGAGGAAGTTTCTTGTCTTTTAAAGCATTGAACAGTTGGTATTTTTTTAAGTATAATTTTTGATTTTTCAAAAACCAACCTTCCACTTTAGTAATCGTCTTGTTGTTTATGGCAAAACTATTTAAATTCTTGAGACTAAACTGCTTCAAATAAGCATAAAAAGAAGCAATGCTAATCTCGCTATAAATATCGCGAGGGGCAATGTAGCATAACCTAATACCACTCTCAAAAGCAAGTTGGGAAATTTTACTGTTCACTGCTTCGATAATTTCTTTGTCAATTGAAGAAACTGAAATTGAAACAGAAGTTTCCGAAGTTGTTTCATCGCCCGGCCAAACAGGAGGAATTGCTATCGCCACTAATAAATTTTTAAAAAAAGAAAAAATCCAATCAACCCAATTGTAAACCTTTTTTTCTTTTCTTCCTAATTTAATATCAATTGCTTTTTGTCCTTCTTCGCGAAATTTCTTTTCTTTATCTTTTACTAAAGGCCTAATAATTAACTGGAAAATAAAATACTCTTTTTCCGAAGCGTTACTAATACTTTCTATTAAATTGGCAATAGGATCTATTCTTTTTTCTTCTTTTGCCTCTTCAAAGTACTCATAAGTGCGGATTGGGAATTGATTAGCTTTTTCTAAAACGATTTCTGTTCCCCAAGTGTCTAATTGTTTGCTCGGCAAAGTTGGCGGCAAAAACGATAGCCAATCCTTAATAGGAATAATTTCTAAATCAGGATATTGAGCGTAAAATTGCGACTCAACAAAATTTTTCAAACCTTTTGGCAAATGAATAAAAAAATGAACTTCCTGATTAAAGCCGACTATTTCCAAGACTAAATACCCTTTTTCTAAAGCATGAAGGCCGTTAAAAACTCCCTCCATTGCTTTTGGAGTCTGTAAAATTAAAGGATTAACAATAATTTCAAAACTTTCCCATTCTTTTATTTCTTCCTTTTCTTTTTCTCTTTTTATTTTAGATTTTTTCCTTAAATCTAAAACTACTTTTAAAAGGACAATAAAAAGAAAAAACCACCAAAACTCTCGGAATGCGGTTTTAATAAAACTCCAAATAATATAAATATCTGAAATCATTAAATCTCCAAAACCCCAGGCTGGGCGCTCTTCTTTCTGTTTAAGGTAAAACGTTTGTCAGGCAGTCTTTTAAAGTATTTTTTATTATGAAGATTTAAAACAATGGTATTATCTTTTGCTAAGCGGTACTTCTTAACTTCATCTATTATTTCTTTTTGAGTTAAAGGCTTTCCTGCTTTAGCTAAAACTTCTTTAATAACATCATCTACTTTCCCCGGCTTGTATCCCCAATCTCTTAAAGCGTAAATTCCCCGGCCAATTAAAACAAAACGCGGGTCTCTTATTAATTCGTTATGGACTGTCTGCACCTGAACTTTCTTAAACCACCTTGAAGAAGTATTGGCAAATTCTGCTTCTTTCGGTTTTTCTGAAAGTTCGTTTAATTTATTAGCGATTTCAGTAAAATGCATTGATTTATTTATATGTTTTAACATCACATATGCTCTTTCGCCAACGCCGGGAGGTTGAATTTCATCTAAAGAGGATAATCCATATTCGCCGAAAATATTTCGCTCTATATTTTTTGAAATATTGAGATAAACCTTTAATAAATTCTCCGAAATATTTTTATCTATTTCTTTTCTGGCAAAATTCAAAATCTCCTCCGTGGTTAAAGGTCTTTTCTCTTTTTTAAGGTATTTTTCGATCGAATTCAAATCCTTCTTAATCTTTTCTAATTTTATTGTTTTTAAATGCCAAAAAGACCGATATAGTTTGTCTTCTTTGACAAACTCCAATTCGGGATTTAAAATTAAAAGAAAATAAATCGCCGCCTGCTGGTTCCCCTTCAATAAAGATTCGTTAATTTTTTTCACAAATTTTTCCCCTTCTTCAATTCCTCCGCTTTCCTCAAAAAGTTTTAAACAAAATTTATAAAATGGAGCCAAAACGCTAAAGGTTTGAGAAGTTTTTAGATTCTTTAAGGCAGAATCAACGATTTGTCTTACCCTCTCTCGGGTAATACCGTACTCTTTGCCAATCGCCTCCAGAGTTTTTGGCTTATTGTCTAAAATTCCATATCTTTTTTTAATAATATCCTGGGATCGAGGGGGTAAATCTTTAATAATTTCCAATCCCAGTTTTTGGGCATTAAAAGATTCTTTTGTCATTAAAGCTAAAAGTTAGTTTTTCTCTTTATTAAAGCAAAAAAAATAAGTCAAGTCAAGCATTTTTGACAGAAAGTAAAGGGGAACTGTTCTCCGTTAATTTGTGCCCCCGGCGCGACTCGAACGCGCAACCGCCAGCTTAAAAGGCTGTTGCTCTACCAAATTGAGCTACGGGGGCAAAATCAGTCTATCTTCTTTTTTTCTTTGATTTCGTCAATTTTCTTGTCTAATTTTATTTCTATCGGTCTAATGAAGGCATTCATAATTATCATAATCAAAGCAGTCACCAAAGCGATCTCATAACAGCCTAAGCCCACGGCTGAACCAATAGCGGCTGTCACCCAAAGCATTGAAGCAGTAGTAAGTCCTTGAAATCTTTGCTCTTCGCGATTAAAAATTATTATTCCTGCCCCCAAAAATCCTATACCGACAATAATCTGACCCAAAGTTCTTGAAGGGTCGTAAGCGCCTAATCCTATCTTTAAAATCACCAGCCTTCCTAAAATCATAAAAAGAGCCGAGCCCAAACTGACAAAAGAAAAAGTTCTAATGCCAGGATCTTTTTTCGCCCATTCTCTTTCTATTCCTATTAATGCTCCTAAACTTGTTGCCAGAAGTAAATCAAAAATAATTTTAAGATTTGAAATCTCTGCCATTAAATGGTATTATATCAAATTATTTCTCATAAAGTCAATTAAAAAATAAGAACTTATTAGCACGGGTCGGACACTTATTCTTTGTCAAAACCTATGAAAAATTTCCAAAAATATAGACTAAATCCAAGTTTAAAACAGATTCAAATTCAAAGGACAAAAATTAAAGATTTAATCAGGGAATTTTTTAAAGAGAAAGGGTTTTTAGAAGCAGAAACGCCAATTCTGGTGAAATACGCTGGAATGGAGCCATATCTTGCTCCTTTTTCTTTAAAGTTTAAAGATGAAAAAAATAAAACTTATCGAGGGTTTTTGATTACCTCGCCTGAATATTCTCTAAAAAAAATGCTTGCCGCTGGCTTTGAAAAATTGTTTGAAATTACCAAAGCCTTCCGCCAGGAAGAAAGTTTTGGCCCTCTCCATAATCCTGAATTTAGCATTTTAGAGTGGTACCAGCAAAATGCCGACTATTTAGATATTATGAAACAAACTGAAGAACTTGTCTTTTTTTTGGTGAGAAAACTTTATAAAAGAAATTATTTTTATTATCAAAATTTGAAGATTGATGTTTCTTTGCCTTTCCAAAGGGTATCTTTAAAAGAAACGTTTTTAAAATACAGCGGCATTAATTTGGATAAAACAAATTCTCTCGCTTATTTTAAAAATAAAGTCCAGGAAAAGGGATATAAGCTGACTAAAGGGGTAGACCAAAATGATTTGTTCTATCTAATATTTTTAAATGAAATTGAACCAAATTTAGATAAAACTAAACCCATCTTTCTTTATGATTATCCTTTTTATCAAGGGGCTTTGGCAAAAAGAAAGAAAAACAATCCTTTTTATGTAGAAAGATTTGAATTATTTATTGGCGGACTAGAAATTGCCAACGCCTTTTCGGAACTACTAGACCCAAAAGAACAATTGCAAAGATTAAAAGAAGAACAAAAATTAAGAAAAAAATTGAATAAAGAATTTATTGAGATTGACAAAGATTTTATAAAAGCGCTAAAATCTGGCATTCCTAAAACTGGAGGCATCGCTTTGGGAATAGACAGATTAGAAATGCTTCTTTTAGATATTAAAGATATAAATGACCTTCTAATGTTTCCCGCTCGAGACTTGTTCTTATAAATAAAAACTATGGTTTCTACTTCTGAATTTAAAAAAGGGATGGTAATTGAAGTTGAGGGAGAACCTTATCTTATTTTAGATTACCAGTTTGTTA
>DAOOKJ010000007.1:0-7093 GCA_035385585.1 Minisyncoccota bacterium
ATATCAATATGTGACACCAGATGTCGTGCATTTGTTGCTTAAAAGAAATTTTTGTGATAAAATACTAAAATTACTAAATTCTTAAAAATATGGAAATCATTAGTCCTCAAAAAATAAAACCAGGGATGTATTTAAGGATTTATCAAAAAGTTAATGAAGGAGGTAAATCTAGAACTCAAAGAATAGAGGGTTTGGTTTTAGCAAGAAAACACGGTACAGAACCAGGGGCAACTGTTACTATTAGAAGAATTATTAAAGGAGTTGGTATAGAATGGACTATTCCGATTTTTTCTCCCACCATTGAAAAAGTTGAACTTATTAAGGAAACAAAAGCCAGAAGGGCAAAACTTTATTATGTGCGGGAAAAATCCCAAAAAGAAACAAGAAAAAGATTAAAAGCTTTAAGAAAAAGCAAAAAAGCAGAAATTGAAGGAGGTTCATTACAAGAAAAAGAAGTAGAATCAAAAAATACTGAGAAGATTGAAGCGTAGGGCGCGGGTGGCGGAACCGGCAGACGCGCTACTTTGAGGTGGTAGTGGGATTTTATCCCGTGGAGGTTCAAATCCTCTCCCGCGCACCATAACAACTTATAAAGCGTAATTCAAGATTTTGATTTTTGAATTTTGAATTATTTATTATGTTTTTTAAAAGCGAGTATCATTTAACTATTAAGGCAGTTAAAAAATCTTTGCCAGCAGTGGTAGGGATTTTAATTACCAAACATTTGTCAAAGTTAGAAGAAGAAATTGGTAAAAATTTTATAAAAGGAATTTCTTTGTATGGCTATTTGGAGAAAGCCAATTTAATTGATGAAAACGGAATGGTAAAAATTAGTGGTTGTTCTGGTTTTTTTGTTACCTCTGACGGCTATATTTTAACCAATCGCCATGTGGTTGAAGATGAAGAAAGTTCTTATACGGTTTTATGGCAGGATAAAAGTTTTTCCTCAAAAGTTATAATTAGAGATAAAATAACTGATATTGCAATTTTGAAAGTAGAAGGGACAAATTTTCCCTATCTTGAATTTGGAAATTCAAAGAAATTACAGTTAGGTCAGACAGTAGTGGCTATTGGCAATGCTTTGGGCGAGTTTCAAAATACTGTTTCAAGAGGAATTATTTCTGGTTTATCACGCAGTTTAAAAACAACCGCTGAAGATGGGGAACAAGAATTTTATGGTTTAATTCAGACCGATGCGGCAATTAATCCGGGCAACTCTGGCGGACCTTTAATTGATTTAAAAGGAAAAGCAATCGGAATTAATACCGCGGTTGTTCTGGGAGTAGAAAATATTGGTTTCGCCATTCCCATTAATCAAGCAAAAAAGATTTTATTTGATTTTAAAAAATACGGAAAAATCCGAAGACCGTCGTTAGGCATTAGATATTATTTGATTGATAAAGAGAGTCAACTTGAACACCACCTTCCCTTTTCTTATGGGGCTTTTATCATTTATGAGACGATTCCTGGCAAAGGGGGGATTATAAAAAATGGTCCAGCGGAAAAAGCAGGACTCAAAGAAGGGGATATTATTTTGGAAATAGAAAATCAGAAAATTACCACAAACTTAAGAATTGCAGAAATTTTGGATCAATTTAAAATCGGAGACAAAATTAAAGTCTGCTATTGGCGACAGGGGCAAATGAAAGAAACTAACCTTGAATTAAGGGATTAATTAAGAGCGACGGGCTTTTTCTGTAAATTCATCTAAGGCCTTTAAAAGCAAAGGCCATTTTTTTAAAGTTGAATCGGTTTCAAGGATTTTTTTTGCTTCTTCAGAGACACTTTCCATGAGTTCTTTTTTTATTAATGAATGCATTACTAAATCAGGAATGCCAGATTGTTTTGTGCCTAAAAACTGTCCCGGTCCTCTTAATGACAAGTCAATTTCTGCTAATTTAAATCCATCATTGTATTTTTCTAAAGATTTTAATCTTGAAATATTGCCTTTGTTGAGATTTTCAGTGAAAAGAAAACAGTAGGATTGATATTTGAAACGGCCAACCCTTCCCCGAAACTGGTGCAATTGAGCTAAACCAAAGTGTTCAGCCCCTTCAATCATCATAATAGTGGCGTTTAAGACATCAATTCCAACTTCAACTACCGAGGTTGAAACCAAAATATTTATTTCATTATTTCTAAATTTTTTCATTATTTCTTCTTTTTCTGAGGATTTCATTTTTCCATGAAGCATTTCCACTTTTAAATCGGGGAAAATTTCCTCTTTTAATTTCTTATATTCCTTTTTTACCGCCTTAACCTCATAATTCAATTTTTCAATATAGGTCAAAAGATCGTAGGCAACAATTTTTTCTGGTTCAATTTCAGTTGCTTCAATCCTTGGACAAATGACGAAAACCTGCCTGCCCTTTAAAACCTCGTTTCTAATAAATTGGTATACTTTTTCTCTTTCATTTGGTAAAACTACTTTGGTGATGATTTTTTTTCTTTCCTGGGGCAATTCTTTAATAACTGACAAATCCAAATCGCCATAAAAAGCCAGAGCTAGCGTTCTTGGAATTGGAGTGGCAGTCATTGACAAAACATGGGGTATTTGACTTGTTTTTGTTTCTTTGATCAATTTTTTCCGTTGTTCTACCCCAAAGCGATGTTGCTCATCAATAATTACCAGCCCTAATTTTTCAAACACAATATTTTTTTGAATTAAAGCATGGGTGCCGATAACTATAATTGGGAGGCCAGAGGAAATAATTTTTAAGAGTCCTTTTTTTGAAATTTCTCCCTCTAATCCTTCATCAAAAATTTTTGCCCCTGAGGAACTTATTTGGGCTATTCTAACCTTAAAAGGAGAAAGAAAACTTTTATATTTATCATAGACTTGCATTGCTAAAATTTCCGTTGGCGCCAAGTAGGCAACCTGCCAGTTTGATTTATAAACTAAGAGCGAAGCCCCAATTGCTATTAAAGTTTTTCCCGAGCCAACTTCGCCTTCGAGTAGTCGGTTCATCGGCCTTTGATTTAAATTTTTAGAAACTTCCCATAAAACTATTTTTTGATCTTGAGTTAAATCAAAAGGCAAAGAGGAGACAAAAGATTTCAAAAGATTGACATCTAAATTGATTTTAGGATAAGGGAGAGAGGAAGTTTGTTGTTTCAGTTTCATTAAATAAATTTGGGATAAAAGCAAAGATTCAAAAATAAACCTTTCTTTTGCTTTTTTGGCTAATGCTAGACTATCCGGAAAATGAATTTGATTTAAAGCAGTTTTTAAAGGAAGAAGTTGATATTTTTTTAAAATAAAAAAGGGTAGATAGTCAGGAGGTAAACTTACTGATTTTAAGGCTTGAGCTATTAAATATCGCAGACCCCTTGAAGTTAATCCTTTGGTTTCTGGATAAATAGGCACCAATCTGGCAGTATGTTTTAAACTATCAAAAAAATTTTTTTCCAGTTTTTGTTGGGAAACGATTTCATAAGACGGAGATACGAGAACAAGTTTTTTACCTTGCCTTTTAACTTTCGCAGATAAAGAGACAGTGGTATTAACTTTTAAAGTTCTTAAAAGATAAGGCTGGTTAAACCAAATTGCTTTAATGGATGAATTGTCATCAGTAACGGTTGCTTCAATAATGAACATTTTTCTTCTAAAGCTTCGTCTGAGATTTATTTTTGTAATCGTACCGTATACCGTAGCGGTCTCGCCTTCTTCTAATTGGCTAATTTTTTTAATTTTAGAAAAATCCTCATAGCGAAAAGGAAAATGCCATAAAAGATCTTTTATGGTCTCTATTCCGAGTTTTTCTAAATAATTTAAAGAACGGGGGCCCACCCCTTTGAGTTTAGAAACCGAATCCGGAAGTAGAAGCATAAATAAAATTCACTTATCAAAGCCTCCCCGCGAGGAATCGAACCTCGATTTCAGGCTCCGCAAGCCCGCGTTTTATCCGTTAAACTACGAGGAGAAAATCTTATAATTTATAGTATATCAGAAGTTCTCTTGAAAGAAAAGGAGATTTAAAGCATAATAAGATTGATTATTAAAATGAGTCAATATAAAACTTTAGCCATTGTTTTAAATTATGAGTCAGTTAATGAAGATGACCGGAGTTATACTTTTTATACAGAAAAGTATGGCAAAATATCTCTTTTAGCCCAAGGTGCCAGTAAAATTAAAGCTAAATTAAGCGGGCATTTAGATAAAATTAATTTGGTAGAAATTATTTTTACTACTACTTATCAGAATCGTTTAATCACTGCTTTAGTGAAAGATAGCTTCATAAATATTAAGAAGAAATTGAAGCCGCTGGAGGCCGCTTTTTATATTACCCACCTATTAGCAGAGTATACTCTTTTTAATCAAAAGGATTCAAACCTCTGGCAACTACTTTTAAATTCGTTGTATTTTTTGGAGGAAAATTCAACTAAATTTGAAGAAGTGGCAGATTTTACTCCTTTGTATTTCAACGCTCAACTTTTAAATAATTTAGGAGTGGCGCCATTTTTAGAAGGTTGTGTAGTTTGCGGTTCACAAATTAACACTAATTTTTTTAGTTTTGAGGAAAAAGGTCTGGTTTGTCCAAAACATAAAAAAGAAACTAATTTAAGAATTGATAGCCAAAAAATAAGAATTCTTCAGAGTCTTTTTACTGCTTCTTTGGATAAATTCAAAAAACCGCAGATTATTCTTAATGTTTTAAAAGAAAAGAAATTTCTTTATCAATTCTTTGAAAAATTTACTTTATCAATTAAATCGGTTATAATGTAGGAAAGCTTGCTAGATCATAATATTATGCAACTTAACAAAGTAAAAAATTTTTTTCAAACTTTTTGGGCCGGAATATTGGTAGCATTAATCGCTGTTGGAGTGGTCTATTTTATTTATAACTCCTTCAAGTACAAAGGAGTAAGTTTTGTGGTAGAAGGACCGGATAGGGTAAAATCAGGAGAAATTTTAAACCTTCATCTAATTTATAATAATAATTCAAGAACAACCCTTCAAGGAGGAGAAATAGAAATAAAATTACCAAAAGGAGTTATTTCGATTGAAGAGCCGGATAAAGAGATTGTTAATGTTTATTTGGGCGAAATTGCGTCAAAAAGTTTTGAGGATAAACTTTTAAAAGTTTTAGTTACCGGTGAACCAAAAACCACTAAAACTATTCAAGCTGTCTTCCGTTATCGGCCGAAATCTTTGACTTCTGATTTTGAAATCCCCGTAGACTATAATGTTTTGATTTATGGTTCAAATTTTGCTTTAGAGGTAAATTTTCCTCCAGAAGTGTTTTTAGACCAAAGCTTTCCTCTTGAATTGAACTGGAATAGTCAAAGCCAAGAAATTTTGGATAAATATGGAGAAATTGGAATAAAAGCGAGTTGGCCCCAAGGTTTCAATTTAGTAGAATCAAACCCTGTGGCTGCCGAGGAAAATAATTTTTGGCCTTTAGGGGTAATAATGCCATATGCCTCTGGAAAAATTAGAATGACTGGTTTATTGTTTGGAGAAGCAGGAGAGACAAAAAAGATCATTTTTGCTTTGGGGATTAAAAGAAGCGGAGAATTTTTGCCTCTCGAAAAAACTGAGGCCTATATTAGTTTAGTTAACAACCCCTTGGAAATCACCACCCTTGTCAATGGGGAGAAAAATTATGTTGCGGATTGGGGGGAAACATTAAATGTAGTAATCAATTTTAAAAATAATTATACCACCCCTTTGCGAAATCTAAATTTAAAGACTACTTTAAATGGCGATGTTTTAGATTTTTCCACTTTAAAAGCACCAAAAGCCCTATTTTCTTTGAGAACTCACACTTTGAGCTGGGACGGAACGAAGGTGGAAGATTTGTATAATTTAAACCCTCAAGATAGCGGTTCTTTGAATTTTTCTATTAAGCTTAAGGAAGATTGGCCAATGGTAAGTCCAGCTCAGAAAAATCCAATGATTGAAATTAAAACAACTCTTGAAAGCGCTAATGCGCCAGAAGAAGCACCAGTAGCCGGCTTGCCAACGGCAGTTTCAATTAATAATATAAAAATTAATACCAATTGTAATTTAGAAATAACCAGTTATTTTAGAGATGCTAAATCAGGAATAGCCAACCAAGGACAGCTGCCTCTTAGAGTAGATGAACCAACTGACTTTACCATTCATTTTAAAATTTTAAATTCTTTTAACAATTTAAATAATGTTCAAATAAAGACAAGTCTACCCCAAGGAGTGGAATTTACTTCAATGATTGCTGGCAATTATGGCGACAATCTTCCTCATTATGATAAAAATAATCGGATTTTGACTTGGGAAGTTAAAAGCGTTGAAGCTGGAAGTGGTTATCTTATTCAGGCACCTGAATTGATTTTTCAAGTGAGAGTTACTCCTCAATTGAGCCAAATTAATCAAGCGATTGAATTGATTGAAGAAACAACTTTTAAAGCAACCGATGCTTTTACTTTACAAGAGATTAACAAAGTTTATCCACCAGTTCTCTCCAATAAACTAACGGATTCAACTGTTTATTTTTTTCAGGGAATAGTCCAGCCATAGTCTAATAAGAAAAAGAATGAGAAAAAATCAACCTTTGGAAGATAAAAGCGATTTAACGAATAAAATTGTTTCCTTATGCAAAAGGCGAGGATTTATTTTTCCTTCTTCAGAAATTTACGGGGGTTTGGCAAATACTTGGGATTTTGGCCCTTTAGGAGTGGAACTCAAAAATAATATTAAAAAATATTGGTGGGATAAAATGATAAAAGAAAAAGATGATATTGTTGGTTTAGATTCAGCCATAATTTTAAATCCAAAAGTCTGGGAGGCTTCCGGCCATCTTTCAAGCTTTTCTGACCCCTTGGTAGAATGTAAGAAATGTCATACAAGATTCAGGTTCGATTATTTAAAAAAAGGAAAATATGGGGAAATAGAATTAGAAGACGGCTATCCTCAATGTCCTTTATGCGGCGGCCAGTTGACTGAAGAAAAAAAATTTAATTTAATGTTTAAAACTTATTTTGGTCCAGCAGAAGAGACTGCTAATATTGTTTATTTGCGGCCAGAAACCGCTCAAGGAATCTTTTTAAACTTCAAAAATATCCTGAATACTACTAGGAAAAAGATTCCTTTTGGGATTGCGCAGATAGGAAA
>DAOOKJ010000007.1:7193-19348 GCA_035385585.1 Minisyncoccota bacterium
TTTTAAAAATAAATCCGAAGTTGGCGCCTTATAAAGTGGCAGTTTTCCCGCTTTTAGCAAATAAACTTGATTTAGTGAAATTGGCCAGAGAGATATATGATGATTTAAGAAAAAATTGGAAATTTCAGGTGGTCTTTGACAGTCGGGGTAATATTGGCGGCAGGTATTATAGTCAAGATGAAATCGGAACTCCTTACTCTATAACAGTTGATTTTGAAAGTTTAGAGAAAAAAGATGTTACGATTAGGGATAGAGACACAACTAAGCAAGTGAGAGTAAAAATTAAAGATATTAAAGAGTGGCTAGATAGAAATTTATAAAATGGTAAACTACCAAGTTCATAAATTTTCAAATGGTTTGCGGCTTTTAATGGTACCTTCAAAAGAAGTTCATTCTTTTAAATGTAGCGTGATGGTTAAAACCGGCAGCGATTATGAAAATAAGCGAAATAACGGTATCTCTCATTTTTTGGAACATATGTGTTTTAAAGGCACGAAAAAGCGACCTTCTAATTTAGTCATTAGTCAAGAATTAGATGAAGTTGGAGGAAGCTATAATGCCTTTACTTCAAGGGAAGTTACTGGTTATTGGACTAAAGTTTCGGATTACCATTTTAAAAAAGCAATTGACATTACTTCTGATATTTTCCTGAATTCAGTTTTTAGAGAGAGCGATGTCGAAAAAGAAAAACGAGTGATACAAGAGGAAATTAATATGTATTTAGATGACCCGAAGGAGAAAGTTTGGGATAATTTTTTTGAATTATTATATAAAAATCAACCGGCAGGTTGGCCAATCGCCGGCTCTAAAGAAAATGTTTCAAAGTTTCGGGCAGGGGATTTATTTTCGTATCGCTCGTCTCAATACCGGGCAAAATCAGTAGTTTTAGTCGTAAGCGGAAATTTTAAAGCGAAGGAAATTATTTCTTTAGTTAAAGATTATTTCAGAAAAATTCCAGGGGGTAAAGCAAAAGAGAAAATTAAAACAAAAGAAAAACAAATTAAACCTCAATTATCTTTAGAATACAAAAAGACTGATCAAACTCATCTTCGTCTTGGCGTGAGAGGGATTAACCTTTTTGATCCAAGAAGATATGCTCTTCATGTTTTGGATACAATACTTGGTGGCGGAATGTCTTTCCGGTTATGGCAGTTAGTGAGAGAGAAGCTAGGGGCGGCTTATTATGTTTCTAGTTTTGTCGAAAGTGCAACTGATAGAGGGATATGGGGAATCACTGCCGGTATTGACAATGATAGGATTAATTTAATCATTTCCAAGATCTTAAAAGAATGGAAAGAATTAAAACAGGATTTAATTACACCCAAAGAAATTAAAAAAGCCAAAGAAAATATTAGAGGGAAAATATTACTAGCGACCGAAGATATTCATCAGGTTGCGAATTATTATGCTTTTGACCTACTTTATAAAAATAAAATTGAAACCTTTGAACATTATCTAACTAATATTTTGAAAGTTAAACCATTAGATTTAAACAAATTAGCCAATGACCTTTTAAAACCGAGTAATTTGAATTTAGCCGTTATCGGTCCTTTTAAAAACAAATCAAGGTTTTTACAAATCTTGAAAATTTGATATAATATAATAGTGCAAGAATTAAATTTTGACTTTTAAATTTTGACTCATATTACCATGTTTGAGAAAAAACCAAATAATTTGACTTTATCTTGGCAGAGTGTTATTAGGCTCTATCTGCCAATTATTTTAATAATTGTCTTATGGTATTTTAGAAGTATTCTTTTAATAGTAATTTTGGCTTTTATTATCGCTTCTATATTTGAAAAGCCGATTGATTATTTATCTTTGAGGTGGAAAAATCGCTGGTTAGCAACCTTAGTTGTGTATTTAATCTCCCTTACTATCTTTTCCATTTTAATTTATTTTTCTGCGGTTATTGTAATTAGAAATTTTGATCAACTATCTAATGTTTTACCTAATTGGCTTCAAGAAAAAATAGAAACTAGCGGAATTTTTAATTATAGAAATTTTCAAATTACTGGTTTAAATTTAAGCCGAGCGACAGAGGATTTAAAAACTCTTTCAACTCAATTATTTAATTTTATTAAACAAAGTGTTGCTTTTTTCTCAAAAATAGTAGGCGGAACTTTTACTGTTTTTCTGGTGTTTCTTTTGTCTTTTTTTATTAATACAGAAAAAAATGGCATTGAAAAAGGGATTAGATTTTTAGTCCCTTGGCAGTACGAAGATTACGCAGTTTATCTTTGGGATAAAGCGAGACAAAAAGTAGGGAATTGGTTTTTCTCTCAAATACTTTTAAGCCTATTCGTTGGTTTATCAGTTTTTATTGTTTTGAGTATTCTCGGAATAAAACGGGCTGAATTTTTAGGGCTTTTAGCCGGTATTTTGGATTTTATCCCTTATCTAGGACCATTTATTGCTGGAATCATTATTGTTGTTTCTACTTTAAGCCAGAATTTGATTAGTGGAATAGTCGTTTTGATTGCTTTTATTATTATTCAAATAGTGGAAGGAATCATCTCTCCTTCTCTAAAAGCAAAGGCAATGAAATTAAATCCAATAATAATCATTATTTCTCTTCTGATTGGAGCAAAAATGGCTGGGGCAATCGGAGTGGTTATTATTTTGCCTTTAGCGGCAACTTTTGTTGAATTTTTGAAAGATTTACGCTCTGGCAGACTCCAAAGTTATCTGCCTCAAAGAAGATTATTGTAAGAATATTGAAAAATGATTTTTGACTCTCATACTCACTTAAATTTGGCTGCTTTTGATTTAGATAGAGAAAGTTTAATAAAAAAATACCTCAAACAAGGTATTTTTTTGATTAATGTGGGCACCTGTTATCAAACTTCTTATTTAGCGGCAGAGTTAGCCAAAAAGTATTCAAATTGCTGGGCAAGTATTGGCCTACATCCTTCGCATACCTTTCCATCTAAAAAAGACGAAAAAGAGATGAATTATTCATCAGAAATTTTAAAAGAGGAAGAATTTGATAAGCGATTTTCAAAGCTTTTAGATAGAAATAAAGTAATAGCAGTTGGGGAATGCGGTTTGGATTATTCTTATTTTAAAAATTTTTCCAGCCAAAAACAAATTGAATATCAAGAAAAAGAAAAGAAAAATTTTTTGGCCCAAATAAAAGTTGCCAAAGTTAAAAGATTGCCAATGATTTTTCATTTGCGCAACCTTTACTTAGAAGCATTAGAGATTTTATCAGAAGAGAAATTTACAGGAGGCGGAGTTTTTCATTTTTTCAGTGGCACCTTAGAAGAAGCAAAAAAAATTCTGAGGGAAGGGTATTATTTAGGATTTTCAGGAATAATTACTTATTCTGATAAATACGATAAAATAATAAAAGAAGTTCCTATAGAAAGAATTTTGGTTGAAACGGATGCACCTTATGTTGCTCCTTTTCCTTATAAAGGTAAAAGAAACGAACCTTTGTATGTAAAAGAAGTGATAAAAAAAATTGCTGATTTAAAAAATTTAACTTTTGAGGAAGTAGAAAATCAGACTTTTAAAAATACCTTAGAGTTGTTTAGAATAAAATTAAACCCTGATAATAATCGGTAAAACCATTGGCCGACGTTTGGTTTTTTTAAAGAGGAACATTCCGATTTCTTCTTTTAAGGTATTACGAAGATAAGTGTCATTTATTATCTGTTCTTTCGCTAAATGGCTGACAATATTTTGAATTTGTTTTTTCGTTTCGTTAATTAAATCCTTAGATTCTTTCATATAGACAAAACCGCGGCTTACTACTTCTGCTTCTTTAATTAAGAAACCGGTTCTTTTGTCAACCGGAGCAATAATGACAAAAATACCATCTTGGGCTAAAATTTGCCTATCTCTTAAAACTATCTCCGAAATATCGCCAACCCCTAAACCGTCAACCATTACATAGTTGGTGGGAACGAATTTTTCTGTTGCAATAATTCTGTCTTTGTATAATTCTATTATTTGGCCATTAGTAGCAGTGATGATATTTGAAGGAGGAATATTTAAGGATTCTGCCAATTGGGCGTGGGACTTTAGTTTAGAATAATGTCCGTGAATTGGCATAAAAAAATTCGGTTTTGTTAAACTAATCATCATTTTTAAATCTTCTTGATAACCATGACCAGAAGCATGAATATCAAGCATTTTGTAGTGATAGATAATCGCCCCCTGTTTAGCCAAACTGTCTTTTAAAGATTGAACAGTGATTTCGTTTCCCGGGACAATTGAAGAAGAGAAAATAATCGTATCTCCCTTTTGGATTTTAAGATTTTTGTGTTCTTTATTGGCAATCTTCATAAGAGTTGCTTCGCTTTCTCCTTGAGCGCCGGTGCACAGTACTGTAATTTGGTTTGGGTTTAATCGAGCCATTTCTTTGATACCCAAGAAAGTATCTTTAGCTGCTTGGATATAGCCCAATCTTTGGGCAATTAAAAGATTAGTTTTCATTGTGAAACCCTCAACAATCACTTTTCTTTTGTATTTCTCCGAAAGAGTAATAGCCTGCTGTAAGCGACTGATAAGCGAAGCGAAAGTCGCCATAATAATTCTTCCTTTTGCTTTGGCGAAAATCGTATCAAGATTTTCCATAATCATTGTTTCCGATAAGGAATGGCCTGTCATTTCAACATTGGTTGAATCGGATAAAAGCAAGGTCGTACCATCGGAGGAAATTTCGGCGATTCGGTTTAAATCAGCAGGAATATCAGCAATAGGCTGAAAATCAAACTTATAATCAGTAGCATAAATGATTTTTCCAGCCGGTGTTTCAATGGCAAAACCGATCGTTTCCGGAATATTATGATTCAAATGGAAAGTTCTTATTTTAAAAGCGCCAAGAATTAAAGGTTTATCCTGATCAATTTCCAAGTTTTCAATATCTAATTTTTTTAAGTAAAGAAAATCTTCCTGCCTTTTTAAAATAATCGCCTTTGCTAAAGGAGTAGCATAAATTGTCGGATAATTTAGTTGGGAAATAAGATAAGGAATAGCGCCGATATGGTCATAATGGGCATGAGTAATTAAAATACCCAAGATTTTTTTCTCCGGATGGATTTTTAAATACTCAATATTGGGAATAATAAAATCTATGCCGGGAGTATTTTCGTCAGGAAATTGCAGCCCCATATCAATAATTAATACTTGATTCTGATATTCAACCAGAGTCATATTGCGACCGATCTCTTCTAAGCCGCCCAAAGGAATAATTTTAACTAATTCCTGAGGTTTTGTTTTAAAAGATGTTTTTTTAGGATTTCTCATATTTTTTAGAATTTAGAATTATGAATTATGAATTTAGAATTTATAATTGGAGATAGATAAAAATACGGTAGAAATTTATAGAAATAAATAGTTCACCAGCAAATTTCTACGAATTTCAATAAATTTCAATGAATTTCCATAATTCTCCTTGATTCTCAATCCATAATTCTCGATTGTGGGCAGGGAGGGATTTGAACCCTCACAACCAAAATGGTTATAGACTCCTGAAGCCTACGCGTCTGCCAATTCCGCCACCTGCCCGAGTTATTTTAGTTTTCTCCGGGTATAGATATACCAGTTTGGAATATCGGCAAATCTTTCCGAGGGGAAATTAGCCACCGTAATATCCGAACCTTTAATTTTTGCCGGCAAGAGATAAAGATAATAAGCATTATAAAGAAAGAGCGCGGGTTTGTCTTTCTGGAAAATTTCTTTTATTTTTTTGAAGTTTTCTTCTTTTTTCTTTTCATCTACTATTAACCGATTTTCCTCTATTAATTGGTCTAAAGTTTTATTTTCATAGAGGGATAAATTTAAACCAGGGGAATTTACTTGGGAAGAATGCCAAAAAGAATAAATATCAGCTCCCTGACCGATGATTTCTCCAAAAAGTAGCGCCTCATAAGATCGCGTCTCAATTATTTCCTGAGTTAATGTTTTCGCTTCTAAAATTACTGGTTCTGCTTCAACTGATATTTTTTGCCAAGAATTAATTAAGAAGTTTGAAACATTAATCATTTCCTGATTCTGAGGGATGTAGAGTTTAAATTTCAGCGGTTTTTCTTCGCTATAACCTAATTTATTCAAGATTTCTCTGGCTTTGTCCAAAGAAAAAACAGATTGTTTGTTTTCTTCTGTTATCGAAAACGTCGGAAAAAAAATATTGTTAAGAGGATAAGTTTGATTTTTGAAAATTTCAGAAGTTAGTTTATCTTTGTCAATTGCTAATTCTAGAGCCTGGCGTACTTCTGGGGTAAAAAGAGGATTTTTTAAGTTATAAAAAACCGCATAGTAGCCAGGGAGGATTAATTTTTTTAAATTAACTCCTTTTTTATTGCGAAAAAAATCAAAATCTTCTAAAGCAATTGGAGAAAATCCTTCAATTTCTTGCTTAAGAAAAGATTTTTTGGCATTCTCGTAAGAATCATAGAAATTAAAAATAAGTTTATTGATTTTTGCCGGTTCTTGGTAATAATCTTGATTAACCAATAAAGAGTAACTTAAAATTTTTCCGTTTTTGTCTTTTTCCAATGATTCAAAAAGATAAGGACCACTGCCAATTGGTTTAAGATTGTATTCTGCTAAGGCAAAGTTTTCCGGCTCAATATTATCAAAGATATGTTTAGGAAGAATTTTTAATGTTAAATTATTTAAGAACGGTTCATAAGGGCTCTTAAGATTGAAGCGCACGACAGAGTTTGAAATTGGCTCCGCTACCACTCCTTCCCAGTTGAGTCTTAAAGGGCTTTTAATCTTCGGATTTTGGATTGCTTCAATCGTAAAAACAATATCTTCGCTTGTTAAAGGCATTCCATCATGCCAAAAAAGATTATTTTTTAAAAAGACAGTGTAGGTTTTAAGATCATCGGATGTTTCTATTTTTTCCGCTAATCGAGGCGTTATTTTGCCTTTGCCATCAATAGAAAAAAGACCGTCAAAAATTAATTCCACCAAATCTCTATCGCATTCATTAGTTGAAACATAAATGGGATTTACTAAAGATGGCCGGCAAATTAATCCCAATTTTAAAGTTCCACCGCTTTTGGGAATTTCTTCAGTAATTTTATGGGTAACAATATTTAAAAGAAAAATTAATCCACCAACTAGACTAAAAATGAAGAAAATTGAAAGGATTTTCTCCAGAAGAGAAAAATTAGCCCAAGTTTTCTTTAAAAAAGAAGACAATCTTTTCATTAACTAAATAATAAAGGAGAGAACTGATAAAAAAATAAAGAGAATTATTAAAACAATGGTTAAAATAAAGATAGTTTTTTCTAATCCCCGGCGGCTACCATAGAAAGGGGTAGAAAGCCCGCCGATTGCTCCTAAGCCCCCGCCGCGTTGCTGCAAAAGGACTAAAATAATGATTATAATTCCAGTAATAATCTGTAAAATGCCTATTAAGTTAGTACTCATTTTAAAAAGAATAAAAGTTTATTTTATTGAACCGAGCCAGGAATTTAGAAAACTGATTAAAATTGAAGCGCCTAACCAAGTAAGTGATGATTTAATTTCAAGTTGAGGAACAAAATAAGTGGCAGTTTTTAAAATAATTAAATTGATAATCAGGGAAAAAATCCCTAAAGTTAAAAAAATTAAAGGAGCAAAGAAAAATTTAAGAATTGGTTTAAGTAAGAGATTTAATAGGGTTAAAGCTAAAGTTAGAATTAAAAATTGCTTTATGGTGCCGGTAAAATAAAAATCGTTTAAAAGATATTGAAAAAGTTTTTGGCAAAGATAAAGAGCCAATGCATTAGCACAAAAACTCCAAAAGAATCTCTTAATCATTTTAGCCTTTAAAAAGTATAAAGCAAAACTCAAAAAAAGTCAAATTAAAATGATAAAGGTTGACAAAGTAAGATTGATTTTGCTAAAATGAAAGGGTGCCCGAAAGGGCATTTTAAAAAACAAAAATTCAATGTTCAAAAAGATAAAGCAATATTTTAAAAGCTCTTATAAAGAGTTAAAACAAGTGAATTGGCCCACTAAAAAAGAAGTGGCTAAATATACTATGGAAGTTCTGGTTTTGGCTTTCTTAGTTGCTTTAGTATTGGGTTTGATTGACTATGGCTTAATGCAACTAATGAGAGAACTCATTAAATAACCGAAAAATATGCCGAAACAGCAAATAAATTTAGGAAGAAATTGGTATGTAATTCACACTTATTCTGGGTATGAGGATGCGGTTCTAAGAAGTTTAAAACAACGAATTGAGAGTTTAGGAATGCAAGACAAAATTTTTAATGTTTTAGTGCCTAAAAGAAAAGAAATAAAAATCAAACACGGAAAAAGAGTTGTGTCCGAAGAAAAAATTTATCCTGGATATGTTTTTGTTGATATGATTGTCACCGATGATTCGTGGTATGTAGTCAGAAATACGCCAATGGTAACTGGTTTTGTTGGCGCCGGCACTACTCCTCGGCCGGTTCAAGATGAAGAAATGAGAGAGATTTTAAATAAATTAGGAGAAAGCGAACCTCGTTATAAAATAGAATTTAAAGAAGGGGATTTGGTAAAAATTACTGATGGTCCTTTTAAAGATAGCGAAGGGAAGGTAAAAGAAATGAATTATGAAAAAGGCAGAGTAATTGTAATGGTGCCTTTATTTGGTCGAGATACACCAGTTGACTTGGATTTTTTACAAGTTAAAAAAATATAATTTAAACTGTCTAAATTCCGCCCTTTTTGAAAAAAGAGCGGAACTTAGACAGGTAAAAAATAATGGCAAAAATAGTAAAAGCAAAAATTAGTTTGCAAATAAAGGCTGGTGAGGCCAATCCAGCGCCGCCAGTCGGTCCTGCTTTGGGGCAACATGGAGTTAATATCTCTGAATTTTGCACTCGTTTTAATGAACAAACAAAAAATCAAGTTGGCGATGTAATTCCAGTTGAAATTACTATATATCAGGACCGTTCTTTTGATTTAATCTTTAAGCAGCCGCCAATCTCTTCTTTATTAAAAAAAGCAGCCGGGTTGGAAAAAGGTTCCTCTAGTCCTTTAAAAGATAAAGTTGGAAAAGTTAGCAAGGCTCAGGTTGAAGAAATTGCCAAAAGAAAAATGCCAGATTTAAATACCAAAGATTTAGAAGAGGCAATTAAAATGATAGAAGGAACTGCCAGAAGTATGGGAATAGAGGTGGTTGACTGAAGAATAATTAAAAACAGCCCAGAAGGGCTGTTTTTTTTATTTTGTTACCCAATAAGATAAGTCTTTTATTGCGTAATATGGATAGGAAAGATTTTTATCTTCACAAATTATAAAATCATCAAAAATTACAGGAAGTTTTTTCTGAAAAACTTTTAAAAGAGGAATCATTATTTCTCTCATCTGGGGGTGAGCGGCTTTTTGGCACCGCATTTCAAAAACATGGCGCCACTGCCTTAAATTAAAAGTAGCGACAATTTCTGTTTTTAAAGAATTAGGCAAAACAGAACGGGCTTTTTCTGGAGTGCTTTTCAGTTCAATCAGTTTTTGATATACCTCAGCCGCTTTAAAACAGGCTTCAAACCATAATTTGTATTCTTTTGAACCCTTTTTGTAAAACAGGGGTTTTATAAACTGAATTTTTCCAGAGTAATTGCAATAACGAGTTGATTCTTGAGTATAGGCACCAATACGATGACGGACTAATTCATGAGTAACTCCCCGGTCACAGATGAATCTTACAGAAATACTTTGATGTTCTAAAACACTTTCGTGTCCCCAACTCAAAAGTTTTTTAATAAATGCTTTATAAGAGTCTTTGGTCATTTTCTCCTCGGTTTTGTGAGATACACGACCAAATTTTTCAATGGTTTGAAGAATTTTTTTAGAAGAGATTCTAGTTTCAATTATGAACTTTGGTTTAACTACTTCAATCTGGGCCATATTTTTTCCTCCTTTCTCTAAAAATTTAATTTATTTTTTATTTGCTGCCAGACTTCTTTTTCTACTTCTTCTAGTGGCTTATTTACTTCGATAATTTTAAATAAATCTGAGTTTTCTCTTGCCAGTTCAAGATATGCTTCTCTTACTATCTGATGAAATTTCAAATTCTCGTTATCTAAACGGTTAAAATCTTGACAGGCCTGTTGTTTCCTTTGAATTCCTAGCCTTGGCTCTAGATCAAAGACTAAGACTAGATCTGGTAGACAGTTATCAACAGCCAAAGCATTAATGTTTTTTATGTTTTCTATTCCCAATTTTCTGCCACTCCCTTGATAAGCATAAGAAGAATAAACAAAACGGTCACAAAGGACAATCTCATCATTTAATAGATGGGGAATAATAACTTCCCTTACATGTTGGGCACGAGAGGCAGCAAAAAGATATGCTTCAGTTAAAGGCAAAACATTACTGTCTTTATCAAGAATGATTTTCCTTATTTTTTCTGCGACAGGACTTCCGTTTCCTCCTGGCTCTCGAGTCAAAAACACTTTTTTTCCTTGCTTTTCTAACTTTTGTTTAAGCCATTTACCGATTGTGCTTTTACCTGTTCCCTCTCCTCCTTCAAGGACTATAAAAATCCCTCTTTTCATAATAAAACCTCCTTTTTTTTGTTTAATTTTACTCTTAATCCAAATTTTTGTAAAAGAACTGTGGTAAGATTATCATTAAATAAGCATTATGTCAAGGGTATTTTTTGAAAAGACATTGTTTTTATTTGATGTTAGAATTAGCAAAAATTCCATTTTTATTTTATAATGAATTAAAACAATATGCTATATGAAACAACAATCGGTTTAGAAATTCACGCTGAACTTTTGACCAAAACTAAAATGTTTTGTTCTTGTTTAAATGAATCAGAGGAAAAACAACCTAATAAGAATATCTGTTCAGTTTGTATGGGTCATCCTGGCACTCTGCCGGTAATTAATATTGAAGCCCTAAGGAAAGTGCTAAAAGTAGGTTTATCTTTAAATTCCAACATTTCATCTTACTCTAAATTTGATAGAAAAAATTATTTTTATCCTGATTTACCAAAAGGGTATCAAATTTCTCAATATGATAATCCGCTTTGTAAAGATGGAAAATTAAAATTGTTTTTGAGCGACGAGGAGAACGAAAACCAGAAAGAAGTAAAAATTACCAGGGTTCATTTAGAAGAGGATACCGCAAGATTAATTCATCCAAAAGACGGCAAATCAACCTTAATAGATTTTAATCGGGCAGGAGTGCCCTTAATGGAATTAGTAACCGAACCGGTCATTCATAATGGCAAAGAAGCCAGATTGTTTTGTCAGGGATTGCAAATTTTGCTAAAAGATTTAGATGTTTCTGAGGCAGAAATGGAAAAGGGGCAAATGAGGTGCGAGGTTAACATCAGTTTAAAACCAATCGGCCAAAGAGAATTAGGTACTAAAGTGGAAATTAAAAACCTGAATTCATTTAAAGCAGTGGAAAAAGCAATTGAATATGAACTTAAAAGACAAACAGAAGTTTTAGAAAAGGGCGAAAAAGTGATTCAAGAAACTCGGGGCTGGGACCCGATAAAAGAGGTCACTTACCCCCAAAGAACGAAAGAGGAAGCTCAGGATTATCGTTATTTTCCTGAGCCGGATTTGCCGCCTCTTAATGTTTATAAACTTTTTAATTTTGAAGAATTAAAAAAAGAATTAAAAGAACTCCCTTGGCTTAAAAAAGAGAGAATTATAAAAGAATATGATTTGAGTTTGAAAGAAGCCGATATTCTCTTAAAAGATTCAAAAGTTTTAGAAATTTTAGAAGAAACAATTAAAATTCTAAAAACCAAAAATTTAGATATCAAAAAAGCTACAAATTTGGCGAAAAATTATCTTTTAACCGATATTTTGGGAATTAAAGAAAAAGAAAAATTAACTTATCAGGAAATAAAAATCACTCCTTTAAATTTTTCTAAAATTATTGAAAATATAGTTCAGAATAAGATTTCTTCGCGAGTAGCAAAAGATATTCTTTTAGAGATAATTAAAACTGGTCAAGACCCTGAAAAATTAATCACAGAAAGAAGTCTGGAAACGATATCAGATATAGACCTAATAAATCCAATTATAGAAGAAGTTATTAAAAATAATCCTAAGGCAGTAGAAGATTATAAAAAAGGGAAAGAAACCGCCATTCAATTTTTGGTTGGTCAGGCAATGGCAAAATTAAAAGGGGCAGCAGACCCAAAAGAATTGGTCAAAATTATGGAAAATAAAATTAAAAAATAAATTTAATAA
>DAOOKJ010000007.1:19448-21091 GCA_035385585.1 Minisyncoccota bacterium
GCAGAAAATAATAATCCTGATGAAGATAAGATAGAAATTATTACCCCTCAAGATTTACCCGAGTATCCGCCAGATATAGAAGTTTTATTTAAAGCGGTAGAAAATTTAGAAGATAGAATAACCGTTTTAACACAAAAACTGTTAAAGGTTATAGATAAAGAGAAACAGGAAGAAATACAAAAAGAAATCAAGAATTTAGAAAAGGAAAGGAAATTAAAAAAGTACGCTATAGAAGAGGCAATGAAAGAACGTTATTTTAAAACTTAATTTTTCTTCTCTAGAAATTTTTTCACTAGAATAATAGCTTCTTTTTCTAACTGTACCCATTTTACCCTTTTTATTTTATTTTTAAACCAAGTCATTTGTCTTTTGGCATATTTAATTATTTCTTTTTCTAATGTTTCTTTCATTTCCTTGTAATCGATTTTCTTTTCTAAATACCGGTTAACCCATCTATATTCCAGACCAAAATCTTCCAATCTTTTTGAAGAAACCCCTTTTTGTTTTAATTTTTTTACTTCTTTAATCATTCCTTCTTTTAATCTTTTTTCCAATCTTTTTTTGATTTTTTGCCTTAAAACTTCTTTATCTTTTTTTATGCCGATAACAAGAACCTCCATTTTTAAAGGATTTTTTTTAAGCGGCTCTATTTTTTTATTTTGAAGAATAATTTCCAAAGCGCGAATTAACCTTCTTTTGTTATTTTTATCAATTGCCTTGGCGCGCCTCGCATCTAATTTTTTGAGTTTTAAAAAAAGTTCTTCCCCAGTTAAATTTTCTAATTCTTTTCTTAATTTTAAATTTGGTTTAGCTTTTGGAAATTGCCAACCTTCAACTACTGAAGAAATATACAGGCCGGTGCCGCCGCATAAAATTGGCAGTTTTCCTCTTTTTTGGATATCTTTAATGGCTTTTAAAGCCAGTTTTTGATATTGAGCAGCAGAAAAATATTCTTGCGGATTGGCGACATCTATTAAGTGATGTCTTATTCCATTAGAGTAAAGTTTTCCTTTAATTTTCTTTAAAGGAACTTTTCCGCTGCCGATATCCATTCCTTTATAAACCTGGCGGGAATCAGCAGAGATTATTTCGCCATTGAAAAGTTTTGCTAATTTTATAGCCAAATCTGATTTTCCAGAGGCAGTGGGACCCAAAATAACTAAAAGTTTTTTATTATTTTGTTTTAAAACTCTTTCGGTGGATTTCACAGATTCCATATTTTTTTATTAAAGACTTGTGAAGTTTTGTTGGGTATCCTTTATGAATTTCAAATTTATACTGAGGATATTTTTTTGCCAAAGCGATCATTTTTCTATCGCGGATTACTTTTGCGACAACTGAAGCTAGAGCAATTGAAGAAATTTTTTCATCGCCTTTAATAATTGTTTTTTGAGGAGATTTTAATTTTGAAATTTTTTGATTGCCATCAACTAAAATTAAATTTGGATTTATTTTCATTTTCTTTTTTAATTTTTTGATGCTTCTTCTCATCGCCAGAAATGTCGCTTCTGAAATATTTATTTTATCAACAGTCTTTTCGCCAACCATTGACCAAGAAAAATTAATTAAAGGATTTTGTTTCATTATTTTAAAAATTTCTTCTCTTTTTTTAGTGTTTAATTTTTTCGAATCCTTTAATGTTT
>DAOOKJ010000008.1:0-18911 GCA_035385585.1 Minisyncoccota bacterium
TTTTGGTTAAAGTTATTTTCAGTTTTGAAATTTTAATGTTAAGGCAAACATCGCTGTTTGCCGAGGTGAGTGCGCAAAAAGTTTTGGAATTGACCAATGATTTAAGACAACAATACGGTTTACCGCCCTTAAAAGAAAATTCTCTTTTGGTTCAGGCTGCTCAAGAGAAGGCTCAAGATATGATAAGAAACAAGTATTTTGCCCATTTTTCTCCGACAGGAATTTCTCCTTGGTATTTTATTGAAAAATCAGGCTATAACTATCATTATGCTGGCGAAAACTTGGCAATGAATTTTTTGGACAGCGAAGAAGTGGTAAGAGCATGGCTTAATTCGCCGACTCACCGTGACAATCTTTTAAATCAAAAATATAAAGAAATTGGCGTGGCGGTTGTAGACGACGATATTACTGGAGATAATTTATCAAAAATTGTTGTTGTTCAAATGTTCGGTTCGCCAATAGAAAAATCTTCAACTTTAACAAAAGTTGCTCAGGCAGAAGAAAAACCTGAAGAAATTCCGACTACTACCGCGGTTCCGGCTACTACCACTACTGTTTTAAAACAAACCACCACTACTTTTATATTAGAAACAATTCCTCAAATAACCCAAAAAGAGACAAAAGTCGCTCAAGTAGAAGGAGAAGAGGTACCTCCAACCTCTACTACTTTATTGTCTCCGGAGACTACAGTTTTGTCTCCGGTTGTAAACCGGGTTGAAGAAAATAACGAAACTTTTTTAAAAGAACTAACTCAAGAAAAATCTAATCGTGACAAAATTCAGTTTGTTAATCAAATAATAGCTTTTATTTTGATAAGTTTAGGAACAGTTGCTTTAATCGGGATTATAGTTAATCAGCAAAAAGGAATAGTCCCAATTGTCACTTCTGAACTGATTTTGCGAGGGGCTTTAATAATTTTAATTGGCTTTGCTTTTCTTTTGTTCAAGATGGAAATTTTTATTGGCAGTTTAGCCATCGCCTAATTTGACTTTTTAAAGTTTATTATTTACAATAAAAAGCACTTTTGAATATATGTTCACATTACGATTACAAAGACAAGGTAGGAAAAAAGATTTTATTTACCGAGTGGCGGCCATTGATTCGCGATTTTCGGTTAAAAGCGGAAAAGCAAAAGAAATTTTAGGTTGGTGGGATCCTAAAACCGATAAATTTCAACTGAAAACCGATAGAATTTCTTATTGGCTTAAAAATGGTATTCAACCAACTGATTCTTGTTATAATTTATTGATAAAAGCAAAATTGATTTCTGGAAAAAAAAGAAAAATTCCTATCAGGAAAAAAGAATCAAAAAAGAAAAAGGAAGAAGCAAAAGAAGAAAAAAATAAAGAAGAAAAACCAAAGACGGAACCAGTGGAGTTATCCACAATAGAGACTTGACAGTAAATTTATTTTGTCTATAATTCTAAAAGAATTAAAACAGTGGGGTTTGAAGGCTTTCTCTACAGGGCCTGAAAAGTTTTAACCCCACTGTTTTTCTTTTCAGGTCCTTTAAAGGAAGTCTTCAGGAATGAAAAATTTGAAAACTAAAGAAATTTTTGCTATAATGATTTGGGGTCTTGAGAAGTTAAGGTACGATTCAGGTCAAACAAGGTTTAAAGGGAGTTTTAATCTTTTACTTCTAGGAGTAAAAGCGCGAACACCCACTTATCCTTTTTCGCTGAATTCGACCTTGCTTTGAAAGACCCCAATTATAAATAAGAATTAGGATACAAAAATATGGCAAGAGTTTGCGAAATTTGCGGGAAAAGTTATCAGAAAGCCGCTTCTTACAAAAAAATAAAATCAAAATACGATCCAACAAGGGTTCATAAACAAAAACCTAATTTAGTTTGGATTAAATTACCCCATTCTAATAAAAAAATTCGGGTTTGTGCCCGCTGTCGAAAGAAGTTAATTACAAAATGATTCAATTTAAAATTTAATTAAATAAACCCCCACCATGAAAAAAATTATTCAGATTTTTGAAGTTCTTAAAACAAGAAAATTTTTAATCTTAATTATTTTTTTATTATTAGGAATTGGGGGTTATTTTCTTTTTTCTCATTCTGATTTTGGAGGGTACTTTGCCTTCAATAGAAAACAAAAGTCTCTTTTAGAACAAATTGAAAAAGAAAAAGAAAAATATCAGAACGATGTTTTTGGCGGCTTAACCCCGCTTGAAACTTACAATTTATTTTTAGAAGCGCTAAAAAAGAGCGACATTGAATTAGCGGTAAAATACTTTCCTTTAGATCTTCAAAGCAAATATCTTGAGTTGTTTAATCAAATTAAAAAGAGTGGTCAGTGGGAGAAGATGATAAAAGATTTAGAAAAATCGGAAAATCAAATTGGTGAGTATGTAACCAGTGATTGGTATAACATTAAAATTAAAAATGATAAAAATGAAGTAGTAACGACAGTAGTGTTAAAAATTATTAAAGATTTTGATAACCGGCCGGTTACTAGTCTTTGGAAAATTGTTGAATTTTAAAAGATAACAATAAAAAAACAGGGGGCAAAATATGAGAAAAAAACCCTGTTTTTTAATAATTGTAATTTTATTTACTCTTCCTCTAAAAATTCTAGCCTATGATACTTATACCACCCATCCAATCTTAACTGGGATGGCAGTCGATTTTTACAATCTTTATTCTTCGGAAAAAATCACCGAAACGGAAAAACAATTAATAATGAAAGGTTCTACTGAAGAAGATAATAGTTTAAGGTTTGTCAACCATTTTTACGACCCGGTTTTTAACAAAACTTGGCATTTTTTAGGAGTTCAATATCTTTTTCCAGAATTAACCGCTAAACAATGGGCGAAAAATCCTTTTGCTCAGGCGCTTTATGACCCAGAATATTTGGCAACTATCGGACCGGTAATAAAAAGTCCGGTCTTTTCCAATGCCAATTATAGTTGGCAAAGGGCAATTTATGAATATGTAAAAGGGAATCGAATCAAGGCTTTTGAAAGTTTGGGACATATTCTTCATTTGATTCAGGATATGTCTGTGCCTGAACATACTAGAGAAAATGTCCACCTTTCTTTTTTAGATAAAGCGACGAGTTATTACGAAGAGTACGCCGCAAGAAAAGAAGAAAGCTTTTATCAGTCCTTAAAAGATAAATTGAATATTTTACATCAGTTTCCATTGAAAAATAATTTAGAGGATTATTTTGACAACATTGCTTTTTATTCAAACAATTATTTTTTATCACCTGATACTATTCCTCCCTCAAAATATAAATTACCCCGAGTGGAATATCAGGATGTGCCAGAAATAAACAAAAACGGAGAAATCGAATATTTTCTTTTATCAGCTGATGAAAATGGTAATTTGTTTCATTTAGCAAAAAAGAATTATTTGGATTGGAGGCTTCAGTCTGGTTTCGCCGGCTATACTCTAAACGATAGTAAAGTATTAAATGATTATTTTAAACGGTTAGGATTAAAAAGTGTTTTAACAAGTGCTGGCGTAATTAATTTATATTTTAAAGAGATAGAAAAGGTAAAATTAGACCCAAATTTTGTCAAAAAGAACGAAAAAAATTTAATTGCTTCAATTTTTGAAGGAATTAATAGTTTTATTGCTGATATTTTTCAAAAAGATCCAGAATATATTTTAAAAGAAAGCGATGTACTAACTTCAGAATCAACCATTGTTGTTTCTGGCAATCAGTCATCTAGTAATTTAACAACAACTTCTACTACCTTAAAATCTATAACCACGACGTTAAAATTTTCTTCTACCACTACTAAAGCCCCTTCAAAAGTAACCACTACCACTAAATTAACAACGACTACCACTAAAGTCACCACAACTACTAGAAGTACGACAACAACCAAAACTACCACCACAACTATTCCTTTGACTTCTTTTTGTTCCTTTAATACGACCCAATCTCCTTTGAGAAATAAAGTTATTTTTAATGAAATTGCTTGGATGGGAACAGTAGCAAGCAGCGACAACGAATGGATAGAATTAAAAAATATTTCTAATCAGGAAATAGATATCTCTGGCTGGCAAATTTTGGATAAAGAGGCTCAAATAAAAATAGTTTTGCCATTAAATACCAAAATAGGATCGAATCAGTTTTTTCTTTTAGAAAGAACCGATGATAATTCTGTTCCTCAAATAAAGGCTGACTTTATTTTTGTGGGGACGATTAATAATCAAAATGAAGCCTTAAAAATCTTTGATAATCATTGTCAACTTCAAGATGAAGTAATTAGTGAAGGCGATTGGTTTTTTGGCAATAATACTTCAAAAAGAACAATGGAAAGAAAAAATGATTTAGCTTGGCAAACAAGTTCTGAGATTGGCGGCACGCCGACAAGAGAAAATAGCGCTGGTTATTTTGTAAATAGCGGCGGTTCTAATTCTGATTCAGATTCTTCTTCGGTTTCTACAACTACAACCACTACCTCTGTTTCAACCACGACCACTGAGCCAATTTCTTATCCGAAAATTTTGATAAATGAAATTAAAATCGCCGACAAAGACTCAGAGAATGAAATTATTGTTAAAGATGAATTTATTGAACTTTATAATCCAAATAATTTTTCAGTTGATTTAACTAATTGGTATATTCAAAAGAAAACAAAAGAGGGAGATTCTTTTAATAGTTTAGTTACTAAATCAGTTTTAGAAGGAAAACTTATCAATCCTGAGGATTACTTTGTGATTGGAAATATTTTATCGCCAGTTGCCTCCACTTGTGATGCTTTATGGGCAGATAATTATAGTTTAGCCAAAGATAATACTATTGCTTTAAAAAATCCTTTAGGAGAAATTGTTGACAAGGTTGGCTGGGGAGAAGTTTTAGATAGCGAGAATCTACCAATTGTTAACCCTGAACCCCAGCAAAGTATTCAAAGAAAAAAATTAGGCGAAGTGCCGGTTGATACTGATAATAATTTTGAAGATTTCGAGATTTTAGAATGCCCTACTCCTAAAGAATTAGAATTAGATTGCGAGGCTTTAGTCCCTTCTACCACTTCCCCCTCTAATCTTGCTCCTACTCCCTCTGTTTCTTATCTAACAGAGTTTTCTTGGCACCCTTTTAAACAAGATTCTTCTCAAATTATCCTTGATTTTAGGACTAAACCCTACCCTTTTATTCCTTCAGTAGATCCTACTGATAATAGTTTTACAGCGATGGTTTTTTATTTGCATTCTGATAATAATGATCCTTCTTCAGAATTTGGGATTCCTGCAGAATATTTAGGCAGCCGAAATAGCTGGGTTCTAGATGCTAAATTCCCAGCTTTAACGGTAACCTATCCTAATTGTCAAGGGTATACTACTAATAATTCTAGTAGTCTTATTTTCACTAATAGCGATCGTTGGTGCCACGCTCCTGGGGTTCCTTGGGGTTTATCATATTATTGGTGGGCATTGCCAAAAGATAATCATTTTTTAATTAATGTAGTCGGCACTAATAATGGTTCGGGTTTAAATTTTACCTCTGATCAGTATGTGACTATTGGATATTATGGTCATACAGATTCTCATTTGAAACTAATTGCCTATGATCCTACCAAATTTTATTTTACTCCTTCTTTGTATTATCATCGACCCGCAAATGTCATAGATTTCGAAGTACAATACAAGGAAAATAACAATAGTCTTATTTTTAGTTGGACTCCTTCTACTGACGAAGATTTTAAGGATGTTTTAACCTATGATATTCATTATACTCTTGCAGAGCAAGGAGATAATCTAGCAAATAATAATTTAACCAGGCACAACTGGGAATGGTCATCATCTTTGAAAACAGATAGCATTCCTATTTTAAACGCAGATGATAATAAATTTTATTTACAGATATTTTTAGATGATGTATCTTATTTTAAGGAGAAAAGATTACCCGGGGTGGCTTTGGATATCTTTTTTGGAATCAAGGCTCTAGACAATGAAGGTCTAAACTCAGAAATACCAAACATAATCTATCTACATCTTCCGCCAATCATTTGAGAGGCTACCACCACTAATTAATATTGTTTATGCAAATAGGCATTATACGGCTTCTTGAATTAATAGCTAGGATTTGATAAGATGAATTTAAGATGAATGTGTTAAGTGATTTAAAAGAGCGAGGACTTGTTTATCAGGCGGCTAATCTAAAAGATTTAGAAAAGAAACTTTCAAAAGAAAAGATTGTTTTGTATTGCGGTTTTGATCCGACAGGCAGAAGTTTGCATTTGGGTCATTTACTTCAACTTTTAACCCTTAAAAGATTTTTAAATAATGGCCACAGGGTAATTGTTTTACTAGGAGGAGCAACCGGATTAATCGGCGACCCATCTGGTAAGTCAGAAGAAAGACCTCTTTTGACCAAAAAAGAATTATCAAAAAACAAAAAGAAAATAAAAGAACAAATAGAAAAAATTCTTATAAACGGCAAAGGCAAAAAAAAGGTTTTGATTTTAGATAACTATTGGTGGCATTCAAAATTCAAATTTTTGGATTTTTTAAGAGAAGTGGGAAAACATTTTACTATTTCTTATTTATTGGCCAAAGAATCAGTAAAAAATCGCTTAGAAGCAGGAATTTCTTTTACTGAATTTAGTTATAATCTTTTACAAGCTTATGATTTTTATCATCTTTTTAAAAATTACCACTGCGAACTTCAAATAGGTGGAAGCGACCAATGGGGGAACATCACTTCAGGCATCGATTTAATTAAAAAATTGGAAAATAAGGAAGTTTACGGTTTTACTTTACCTTTAATCACCAGTTCAACTGGCGAAAAATTTGGGAAATCTAGCGGTAAAGCCCTATGGCTGGACAAGAGATTAACTACTCCTTATGAGTTATACCAATATTTCTTTAACATTCCAGACAGCGAAGTGATAAAGTTTTTGAAATATTTTACTTTTTTAAAAGAAGTAGAAATTGATAAATTAGAAAAAGAGACAAGAAATCAACCAGAAAAAAGAATTGCTCAGAAAATATTAGCTTTTGAAGCGGTAAAATTAATTCATTCTGAAAAAGAAGCGAAAGAAGCGAAAAAGATTTCCGAAGCCTTGTTTTATGGCAAGATTAAAAATCTTACGGAAAAAGAGTTTAAAATCGCTTTTAAGGGGTTAAAAGCCTCAATTATAAAAGGAAAGAAAAAGATTTCTTTGGTTGATATATTGATTTTAAGCGGTGCCTCCTTTTCCAAGAGGCAAGCGAGACAAGATATTGAAAATGGAATTATTTTTATTAATGACTTGCAATTTACAAATATAGAGAGTATAATTGAAAAGAAATTTTGTCTTTTCAAAAAATATCTTTTAATCAAAAGGGGAAAGAAAAATTATTTTTTGGTCAAGTGGCTTTAAAAAAAATAAAAAACTAATATGGCAAAAACAAAAACAAATTGGAAAGTTATCATCATCGCTTTAATTATCGCTTCTTTTATTTTGAGTTATAGCGGCGGTTTAAAATCTTTTGATCTTTCTGAACCAAAAGAGGCAAAAGTTTTAAAAGCAGTTGATTTCATCAATAAAAACTTAATTCAGAATGCAACTGCCACTGCTGAAGAAATTACTGAAGAAAGTGGTGTGTATAAATTTAGTTTGAAAATAGGAGAGAAAAAATACGACACTTATCTCACTAAAGATGGTCGATTGCTGTTTCCTCAAGGAATAGAAATAACTGCAACTCAAAAAACAACTGAAACTACGGCCGAAGTGGAACAAAAGAAAACTTGTGAAGACCTTGCCAAAAAAGAAAAACCAGTTCTTGAAGCGTTTATTGTTAGCAAGTGTCCATTTGGTCTGCAGATGCAGAGAATTTTAAATGAAATAGTCAAAAATATCCCTCAGTTAGCCTCTTATATCAAAGTGGAATATATGGGAGAAGTTGTCGGTGACAAAATATTGTCAATGCATGATGATAATACTCCAGGAGGAGAGGAGGCGACAGAGAACCTAAGACAAATTTGTCTCAGAGAAGAACAGGCTGATAAATATTGGTCTTATATTGATTGTTATCTTAAAGAAGGTAAAACAGATAAATGTTTAGCTTCTTCTAAGATAGATGTTTCAAAATTAACAAGTTGTATGAATGATACTTCTAAAGGTATAGCCTATGCCCAGAAAGATTTTGAAAGAGAAAAAAAGTTTAATGTGGTTGGTTCTCCTACCTTAATATTAAATGAAGAAAAAGTGAGTGAATTTGATTTTGGCGGAAGAACCGCTGAGGCAGTAAAGACTGTTTTATGCTGCGGTTTTAAAGAGCAACCTTCTTTCTGCGAAATGAAACTGACAACAGAGGGTGCGGCTAGCGGTTTCTCTTTGAATTATTCTTCTTCAGACAGCTCAGGCGATGCCAGTTGTAATTAAGAGTTATCATGAAGGTGATAGTTTATTCAACTCCAATATGTCCGTGGTGTCAGGCAGTAAAGTCATTTTTAAGAGCTAATAAGATTGAATTTGAAGAAATAGATGTCTCCAGAGATGAAGCCAAGGCCCAAGAAATGATTTTAAAGTCAGGACAAACTGGAGTGCCAGTGATAGAGATTGATGGGAAAATTGTCAAGGGTTTTGATAAGCCCTTGCTTGAAGAAATTTTAGGAATTTCTTCAGATGAAAACAACAAACAGTAAAAAGAAGGATAATTTTGAGATAGTGGTAATTTTGGATAATATCCGTAGCACCTACAATGTAGGTGCTATTTTTAGAACTGCTGATGGGGCAGGGGTGAAAAAAATTTATCTCTGCGGCATTACGCCAACTCCTGAAAATTCTAAAGTTAAAAAAGTTGCTTTGGGGGCAGAAAATTACATTTATTGGGAAAAAGTAACTAGCGTGTGGCGGTTAATTGAAAAACTTAAAAAAGAAGATTATTTTCTGATTGCTTTGGAACAAAGCAAAAAAGCAAAAAATCTTTTTCAGTTGAAAAAATTAAAAAAGAAAAAAATTGCTTTAGTTGTAGGAAATGAAGTAAGAGGAATATCGAAAAAAATTCTCAAAAGAGTTGATTTAATTTTAGAAATTGAAATGGCTGGAAAAAAAGAATCTTTAAATGTTTCGGTGGTTTTTGGAATTGTTATTTATTATCTAAGGAATTTGGTCTATAATATAAGATAGATAATATGACTAAAAAGAAATTAACTTGGATCTTTCTTTTGATTGGGGTTGTTTTGCTAGGAACTGGTCTTTCATTGAAGTTAGTTTTCCAAAAATTTCCTTCTTTAATTGTATCCACTACTTCAACTTTATCTCAAAATAATAATTTGACTTTAACCAATATGAACAAAAAAATTTTAATGGTTATTGCTTTTCAGGATTTTCGCGATGAAGAATATTTTGTGCCAAAAGAAATTTTAGAAAAAAATGGTTTTACCGTAGAAACAGTAAGTTCTAAGGTTGGATTAGCGATTGGTGTTGAGGGCGGAGCAATAGAAGTTTCAAAAACTGCGAAAGAAATTGAAACAAAAAATTATGACGGGGTAATTTTTGTTGGCGGTCCGGGAATGACTGAAGAATTAGACAATTTAGATTTTCAAAAATTAGCCCGAGATTTTAATCAAGAAAATAAATTAGTTTCTGCTATTTGTATTGCCCCAGCCCTTTTAGCAAAAGCAAAACTTTTGGAAAACAAAAGAGCCACAGTTTGGTCTTCACCTCTAGACAAGAGCGCGATTAAAATTTTAAGAGAAAATGGTTCCATTTATGCCGATCAGCCAGTGGTAGTTGACGGTAAGATCATTACTGCTAATGGTCCAGAAGCCGCTAAAGATTTTGGAGAAGCAATCGTGAAATTTTTTGAGTCTAGGTAAAATGTAAAAGTGAAGTAATATTTTATATATCTGTCTCAATACTACTGAAGCAGTATTGGGACAGAAAATAATCTTAAAAATAATTACTATGCGAATCGCTATTAATGGTTTTGGAAGAATTGGGCGGGCTTTTTTTAAGCAAGCGCTTGAAGAGCCAACCATAGAAGTTATTGCCATAAATGATTTGGGTTCTTTAGAGAATTTAGTTTATCTTTTAAAACACGATAGTGTTTACGGATTTTACAGTAAAGAAATTAAAGTTTTAAAAGATAATAAAATTAGAATAAATAATCATCAGATATTCTTTTTTCAAGAAAGAGATCCAAGAAACCTTCCTTGGGAAAATTTAAAGGTTGATTTAGTAATTGAGGCCACTGGGGTTTTTGAGGATTATAATTTGGCAAGGAGTCATATTCTCGCCGGCGCCAAAAAAGTGATTATCACCGCTCCTGCTAAAGGAGAAGAAAGTAAAGATGGAAGGATTATTCTTTTAGGAATAAACGAAAAAGAAATTCAGAATTTTGAAGTTGTTTCAAATGGGTCCTGTACTACCAATGCCGTTAGCCCGGTTTTGAAAATTTTGGATGAAAAAATTGGAATAAAAAAGGCGATTTTAAATACAGTTCATGCTTATACCGCCACTCAGAATTTAGTTGACGGTCAAATTAAGGGAGATGATTTTTTAAGAGGCAGAGCTGCGGCTTTAAACATCGTTCCTTCAACCACCGGTGCTGCTAAAACTATTTCCAAGGCTATAAAAAGCCTAGAAGGAAAATTCGACGGTTTAGCAATTAGAGTTCCTGTAGCTTGTGGCTCATTGGCTGATATAACTTTTGTTTCCAAAAAAGATACTAGTGTAAAGGAAATAAACGAGATTCTGGTTAAAGCCTCAAAAGAAAAAAAATGGCAGAATGTTCTGGGAGTTTCTTTTACACCTTTAGTTTCCTCAGATATTATTAAAGATACCAGACCGGCAATTGTTGATTTGACTTTTACCAAAGTCGTAGACAAAGATTTAGGAAAAGTTTTGGTTTGGTATGACAATGAATGGGGTTATACTTGGACCCTGATAGAACAAATAAAAAGGTTAAAATTTTAATATGCTTTATTTAGGAGCTGACCATCGGGGTTATTATCTAAAAGAGGCGCTAAAAAAATTTTTAAAGTCGCGCAAACTTGAATTTGAAGACTTAGGTAATTTTCATTATGATAAAGATGATGATTTTCCTGATTTCGCCAAATTAGTGGCAGAGCAAGTTCAAAAGAATCCAGAACAAAATCAAGGGATTTTGATTTGTGGTTCTGGAATCGGTATGTCAATTGCCGCCAATCGTTTTAAAAATATACGGGCAGCCCTGGTTCTTTCGGCATATCTGGCAAGAAAAGCGAGAGAGGAAGATAATGCTAATATTTTATGTTTGGCTGCGGACATAACCGATGAAGCAACTGCCATCAGAATAATAAAGGAATGGTTAAAGGCTAAATTTTTAAATAACGAACGGTATCGAAGAAGAATTGAAAAAATAGATGAAGAATAGATAACACGATCCAAATACACGAACTTTATGAATAAGGCGGATGTTCAACATCAGATGTCATTCATACTCTCATATAAACTCTTGAATTTTTATCATGTTTTTTCCTTTTTTTCAAAAAAATAATTTAAAGCGAGAGATTATTCCGGTTATTAATGTTAAAACCAAACAGAAATTTGAAGAAAGACTTCATCTTCTCAAAGACTTCAAAGGGATTTTCCAAATCGATGTTTCAGACGGTTCTTTTACAGAATTTAAAAATTGGTATCTAGTTAAAGATGTAAAACAAATAAAGCGTTTTAGAAAAAGATTTGAAATTCATTTGATGATCAGAAACATAGAAAAAGAATTGTCAGACTGGTTTGAAACTGAACCGAAAAGAGTGATCATTCATCTTGAGACCATAAAAAATTTTGAAAATATTTTGAAGATATGTAAGGAAAACCAAGTAGAGCTGGCCTTGGCTTTAAATCCTGATACTCCTCTCGAATTTTTGGAAAAATTTACAAAATTTGTAAACTTTGTTGTATTTTTGGGAGTTGATCCTGGTCCTTCGGGCCAAAAGTTTCGTTATTTTGTGTTAGACAAAATTAGCCAATTTAGAGAGAAACATCCAAAGATGAATATTGAACTTGATGGAGGATTAAATGAAGAAATTATTCCTGAAGCTTTTAAATCAGGTGTAAATATTTTTGCCCTTGGTTCAGCGATTTTTGAGGCCGAAAACCCGAAGGAAAAAATTAAATTTTTTGAAAATTTGGTAAATAAAGTATGAAATTAAAAATAAAAGATTTAGAAAATTTAGCCTTTCAAATTCGTCAAGAGATAATTAAAATTTTACTTGAAGCAAAGTCAGGCCATTGCGCCGGACCATTAGGGGCAGTTGAACAATATGTTGCCCTATATTTTTCCGGAATTTTGAATCATCGGCCAAAAGAGTTTGATTGGCCAGATCGCGACCGAGTGGTAATTTCCAATGGCCATTATGCGCCACTAATTTATACCATTTTATCTTATGCTGGTTATTTTGATAAAAAAGAGCTTCATACTTTAAGAAAATTAAATTCTCCTCTTCAAGGTCATCCTCATCGTTTGTCTTTAAAAGGAATTGAAACTTCATCCGGACCTGTTGGTGAAGGTCTGTCTCAGGCAATAGGAATGGCTTTAGCTGGAAAGATGAATAAGAAAAAATACCAGGTTTATTGTCTGATGGGCGATGGCGAGCATCAATGCGGAAATACTTGGGAAGCGATTATGTTTGCCGGGAAATATCAATTAGATAATCTTACAGTAATGATAGATAGAAACAATATTCAAATTGATGGTTTTACGGAAAAAGTAATGCCGCTTGAGCCCTTAAAAGAAAAATACGAGGCTTTTAATTGGAGGGTATTAGAAGTTGACGGTCACAATCTAGAAGAAATTATAAAAGCTCTGTATAAAGCAAAATCAGTGTTTGTGAAACCAGTAGTAATTATTTGCCACACTATTCCAGGAAAGGGGGTTGATTTTATGGAATGGGATTATTTTTGGCATGGTAAAACGCCAAGTGAAGTCGAAGCAGAAGAGGCTTTAAGACAACTTCGCTCCCTGCGGGGAAAAATTCAATCAGAATTAGACTAAAAAATAACTTACAATAATTTTGAATTATTTTTATGCTTAATCCAGAACTAAAATTAAATCCTGATTTATTTTTAGAAAACAGTCAGAAGGCTTTAATGCGCGATGGTTTTGGTCAAGGATTAGTAATTGTAGGCGAAACAAATAAAGAGGTGGTTGCCTTAACCGCTGATGTATGTGAATCAGTACGAATGCATTATTTTAGAGATAGATTTCCTGAAAGATTTGTTGAATTAGGAATCGCGGAACAAAATATGATTGGTATTGCTTCAGGAATGGCTAGTTGCGGGAAGATTCCCATACTTGCAAGTTATGCGGTTTTTTCTCCGGGAAGAAATTGGGAACAAATTAGGACGACAATTTGTTATAATGAACAAAAGGTAATTTTAGTTGGCTCACATACCGGGTTAAATGTTGGCGAAGATGGTGCTAGCCATCAAGCATTAGAAGATATTGCCTTAACAAGAGTTTTACCTTTTATGGCAGTTGTTTCGCCGGCTGATGCCTTGGAAGCAAAAAAAGCGATTATAAAAGCAATTGACTATCCAACCGCAGTGTATCTCCGTTTGGCCAGAGAAAAATCTTTGGTTCTGACAACCGAAGAAACTCCTTTTGAGATCGGTAAATCTCAAGTTTTTTGGCTTCCAAAAGAAAATTTTTCTCAGATTACTATTTTTGCTTGCGGTTTTTTAGTTCAAGAGGCAATTTTGGCAGCGAAAGAATTAGAAGAAGAAAACATAAATATCTGCGTGATTAATAACTCAGCCATTAAACCTTTAGATAAAGAATTGATTTTGGAATGGGTAAAAAAATCAAAAGTTATTATCACTTTGGAAGAACATCAAATTGCTGGTGGAATGGGAAGTGCTATTTCAGAATTTTTATCAGAAAATTATCCAATTAAAATTTATTTTATGGGAATCAAAGATAGTTTTGGCGAATCAGGAAAAGCAGAAGAGTTAATAAAAAAATATGAATTAGATAAAGAAAGTATAAAAAAGAAAGTTAAAGAAATTCAGAAAGAGATAGATTCGTCGCTTTACTCCTTGTAATGACAATTTCATTGTTATTTTTGAGTTTCTTGCCCGCCTAAATTCTGCCTTTTTTGAACAAGTGGAAATTTAGGCAAGTGAAACTTTAAACCTTTGACTTTTGACTTTTAAATCATTTTCTATGTACGATATTTTAACAATTGGATCCGCTACTCGAGATGGATTTTTTGAAGGAATTCCTTTTGTTTATTTGAAAGACAAAAGGTTTATTACCAAAAGAGGGATCGGTTTGCCTTTGGGCGCAAAAATTACGGTGCCTGAAGTTTATTTTTTAACTGGTGGCGGAGCAACAAATACGGCTACTACTTTTGCTCGTTTAGGCTTTAGAACTTTAGCTATTTTTCGGGTAGCGAGAGATGTTTCTGGAGAAACAATTTTAAAAGAAATGATTGAGGAGGGAGTTGATATAAACTTTGTTCAAATTGATTATCTTAAGCCGACTGCTTATTCAGTAATTTTTTTAACTAAAAATGGCGAAAGAACAATACTTTCTTACAAAGGTTGTTCTCAAAATCTCAGTAGTTTAGAAATTCCCTTCAATAAAATTAAAACCCAATGGTTATTTTTAGGCTCTTTGGGTAAAGAAAAAAATATTTTAAAAAAGATTCTTTTCTGGGCAAAAGAAGAAAAAATTAAAATTGCTATTAATCCTTCCAAAAACGAACTTTTATGGTTAAGGAAAAATAAAAAATACCTTTCTTTTTTTGATGTCTTTATTGTTAACCAAGAAGAAGCTTCCTATCTTACTGCTATTCCCTATCAAAAAGAAAAAGAAATTTTTAAAAAGTTAAATAAATTAGTTTCTGGTGTTGTGGTGATGACAAGGGGCAGAAAGGGAGTAGTAGTTTCTGACGGTAAATATATGTATCAAGCCCCAGCTTATTCAAAAGAAAAAGCCAAGGATCATACTGGTGCCGGCGATGCCTTTTCCTCGGGCTTTATTTCAGTTTTAATGAAAAATAAAAAAATTGACGAGGAGACATTAAAAGAAGCGATTTTTTTCGGCTCTTTAAATGCCAGTTCTGTGGTTCAATTCTTAGGAGCAAAAAAGGGAATTTTAAATCATTTCGCAGATTTAAAAATTCACCCGCCCAAGTTTTCTAAAAGAAAACTTGGGCAAGCAAAAAAATTTAAAATTACTAAAACTTTATTATGAAAAATTATCTTTTTCCTTTTTTAAAAAATGGAAAGGCATTCTTTTTAGCTTATGACCATGGTTTTGAACATGGGGCAGGTGATTTTAATGAAAAGAATTTAGACCCAGAATATATTTTGGATTTGGCAGTTAAAGGTGGTTTTACTGGCATCGTTCTTCAAAAAGGGATAGCAGAAAAGTATTATTTTAATTCATCCTATCAAAAGAAAGTACCCTTAATTTTAAAATTGAATGGCAAAACTAATCTTCTTTTAGAAGAAGAGCCCTATGCCGCAATTAATTGTTCGGTTGAATATGCCAAGAAATTAGGAGCTCAAGCAGTGGGCTACACCATTTATTTAGGGAGTAAATTTGAAGCAAAAATGTTTGAGGATTTTGGTCAGATTCAGGAAAAAGCTCATAACTTAGATATGGCGGCTATTCTTTGGACTTATCCCAAGCAAGGTTTTGAAAACGACCATAAAATTACGGAATATGCTGGAAGAATTGGTTTGGAATTAGGCGCGGATATCATTAAATTAAAGTATTTTGGAGATAAGAAAAATTTTAAGCAAGCGATAAAATTAGCCGGCAAAACAAAAGTTGTTTTATCAGGCGGTCAAAAATTAGATGAAGAAAAGTTTTTGGCAGTTGTAAGTGAAGTAATGGAATTAGGAGCAATTGGAGTGGCAGTTGGTAGAAATGTTTGGCAAAGAGAAAACCCTTTAGAGATAACAGAAAAACTTAGAAAACTTGTTTTGGATTCACCTCGCACCTTTAGGACATAAATACTGAGGGTATATTTGATAAAATCAATCTCCTAAAAGTGCAGGGTTGATTTTTGCGCCGATTTTTGCTAAAATGAGAAACTATGGATAATTTAACCCTGAAAACAAAAAAAAGAGAAGTTTTTGGCAAAAAGAATAAAGTCCTGAGAGAAAAAGGAATAATTCCAGCTGTTCTATATGGTAAACAAATTGAATCAATTGCCTTAGAAGTAAATCTTAAAGATTTTGAGGAAATTTTTAAGCAAACCGGAGAAACCGATATCTTTAATTTAGAAATTGAAGGGGAAAAAAAATCAAGAAATGTAATAGTTCAGGAAGTGAAAAGACATTTTCTAAAAAACTGGCCGATTCATATAGATTTTTATGAGGTTGAGATGGATAAGCCAATTACTACTCCTGTACCGATCACTTTAGTTGGGGAATCACCAGCTGTAAAAACTGGAGGGATTTTAATCCAATCAATGGACGAAATAGAAATTGAGGCCTTACCGAAAGATATTCCTCACGAGATTACGGTTGATGTGACTTTGTTAACAGAGATTGGCCAGACTATTTATGTTAAGGATTTAAAGTTAAAAGACGGAGTTAAAGTCAAGGTAGATTTAAATACGCCGGTGGCAACTATTAGTGCACCAATTTCTGAAGAAGAATTAGAAAAAGAATTGGGCAGAGTAAAGGCAGCCGAAGAAGTAGAAATAAGCGGCGCTAAAGAAGAAAAAGAAGAAGAGGTAAAAGAAGAAGGAGCAAAACCAGAAGAAGAAAAAACAGAAAAACCCAAATAAATATGAATATAAAATATTTAGAAAGACAAAAAATAGAAGATATTCGAAAGACATTAATTAATAGCAAGATTTTTATTAAAGAAAAAAGAGAATTTAAAAAGAAAGTAAATCATTTTGTTGCCAATGAAGCAATAAAATTCATTTCATTATTTCTTTTAATTAGTTTTCTCGTTTTAAATTTAGGCACTTCAGTAAACGCCCCGATTTTTCTATCATCTTTCTCTTCAAAAGAAGCAATTGCTTTATATGACGAAGAGAAAGTAAAATTAGAAAAAGAATTAGAGGAGATTGAAAAAGAAATCGCTGCCTATGAAAAGGTTGTTGCCCAAACTCAAAAAGAAAAAATAACTCTTCAAAATAAAATTAAGGAATTAAAAAACAAAGCCGAACAATTAACCTTAAAAATCAAGCAGACAAATATAAATTTAGACTATTTAAAAATTAGAATTGAAGATACCACTAATTCAATAAACCAAACTATTAGTAAAATTGAGAAGACGAAAGAAAATCTAAAAAATACTCTTTTGTCTTTTTACCATTTAAAACAGTATTCCACCTTAGAGATTATTTTGGCTAATAATGAAATTAGTGAATTTTTTGATTACTTGAATGCTGTCAATTTATTACAAGAGAAAATTCAAGCTAATATTCAAGAATTAGAAGAGTTAGAAAATACTCTAAGCCAGCAAAAACAAAAATTAGATGCTGACGTGGAGGAAACTCAAAAAATGTTGGCAATGCAATTATTACAAAAACAAGATTTGGATAAAAATCAAAAAGAAAACGCTACTCTTTTAGAAGTCACCAAGGGCAATGAAGAAAAATATCAGCAATTACTTTCAAGTTCACGGCAAAAGGCGAATGAAATCAGACAGAGGCTTTATGAACTAATCGGAGTAAAAACTCAGGTAACTTTTGGCGAAGCATTGGATATTGCAGAATGGGTTTCGTCAAAAACAGGTATTCGGCCAGCTTTTCTTTTAGCCGTGATCACTCAAGAGTCAAATTTAGGTAAAAATGTTGGAACTTGTAATCGGCCAGGAGATCCTTATAACAAAAGTTGGCGTCAGGTAATGAAACCAAGTCAGCACGAGGCATTTTTAAAAATTACAAGTGAGTTAGGACTTGATCCAGATACCACTCCTGTTTCTTGTCCTATTAATGATCCAAAAAGAGGATTAATTGCCGGGAAAAATAGCTGGGGCGGAGCAATGGGGCCAGCCCAATTCATTCCCACTACTTGGCTTACTTACGCTCCAAAAGTAAAACAAATCACTGGCAAAGCAGTTGCCAATCCTTGGGATGTAAGGGATTCTTTTCTCGCTGCTGCTTTATATCTTACAAACTATGGGGCTAATAAAAAGACCAGAGACAGCGAATGGCGGGCAGCCTTAATTTATTTTTCCGGTTCAGTTAATACCAAGTATAGTTTTTACGCTGACAGTGTCTTGGCAATTGCCGATAGATATGAATCAGATATTGCCACTTTAAATCAGGTTGCTTCTCGCTAAAATTAAAAACATTTTATGGCTCAATGTTATTTTTGTCTTCATAATACTAAAGAAATAGATTATAAAGACACACAAACCTTAAAACGTTTTCTTTCTGGACAAATGAAAATTTATCCCAGAAGAAAGACAAATCTTTGCGCCAAGCATCAGAGACAGCTAAAAAAAGCCGTCAAAAGAGCGCGAGTTTTAGGACTTTTGCCTTTTGTCATCCGTTAATATAATGGAAAAATTTTATTCGCCAACCGGAAAAGTTTTTACCCAGAAAACTCTCTTAGAAGAGATTATTTTTTATATTAAATCTGACCTTCGGTCAAAATACAAAATTATTATTGGCACTGATTCTAGCAATCATGAAACAACAGATTTTGTCAGTGCGATTGTTGTTTATCGGGTTGGCCATGGCGGAAGGTTTTTCTGGAAAAGAATCAAAGATTCTAAAAAACAAATGGTTTTAAGAGAAAGAATTTATCAAGAGGTAATGATGTCTTTAAATTTGGCGGAGAATCTTTTAAAAGAACTTTCTCTAAATAAAGAAATAGATTTTAATTTCGAAATCCATGTTGATATTGGTTCAAACGGCGAAACAAGAGAAATGCTTCAAGAAATTATTGGCATGGTTAAAGGTTCTGGTTATGAAGTCAAAACAAAACCAGAATCCTACGGCGCCTCAAAAGTAGCAGATAGATATACATAAAAATAAATCAAAAGTCAAAA
>DAOOKJ010000009.1:0-15607 GCA_035385585.1 Minisyncoccota bacterium
TTATTGCGGAAAAAATAAAAATTCATCCTTTGGCTTTGTATTACTTCAATAAACTTAAAGACAAAAAATTAAAAAATCTTATCTCAAGATTAACAGTTGAACACAAAGACAAAAAAGAATACTTTATCAAGGAATTAGCCGAAGGAATCGCGCAAATTGCGGCCGCTTTTTATCCAAAAGAAGTAATCGTAAGATTTTCCGATTTCAAAACTAATGAATATCGGCAACTGATTGGCGGCGAGTTATTTGAGCCAGAAGAGGAAAATCCAATGCTGGGCTGGAGAGGCGCCTCTCGCTATTATGATAAAGATTTCAAGCCAGCCTTTGAAATGGAGTGTTTAGCAATGAAAAGAGCAATAGAAGAATGTGGCCTAACAAACATTAGTGTAATGGTGCCTTTTTGCCGAACACTTGAAGAAGGCAAAAAAGTAAAAGAAATTATTCAGAAATACCTTCCGAAAACAAAAATTTATGTGATGGCGGAAATCCCTTCTAATGCTCTGTTGATTAACGAATTTTTAGATATTTTTGACGGAGTAAGTATCGGCTCGAATGATCTGTCTCAGTTGGTTTTGGGGATTGACCGAGATAATGCTGAATTGGCTCAAATTGGCAATGAAAACAACGAAGCAGTCAAAAAAATGATTAAAGATATAATAAACGCCTGCAAAAAAAGAGGGAAATACGTGGGAATTTGCGGCCAAGCGCCTTCTGATTATCCTGAATTTGCCGAATTTTTGGTTAGAGAAGGAATCAGCGCCATTTCCCTCAACCCAGACACTGTCATTAAAACGATTTTACACCTTTCAAAACATCAAAAGTAACGGAGAACAGTTCTCCGTTACTTCTTCTTTTTATGCCTAAAATTGAGGATATACAATTGAATATTATCAAAGACTCAAGGGGAGAAGATACTTTAGAAGCAACAATGTCTGGCGAAAATGTTGCTGCTTGTTCCAGCATTCCCAAGGGTAAAAGCAGGGGGGAAAAAGAAGCGACACTGGTTTCACCAGAAAAAGCGTTGCTTAATTTTGAAGAAATAAAACCAAAAATTTTAAATCAACCCTTCAATTCCTTGTTTGATTTTGACAATTTTTTAATTGATTTAGACCAAACGAAAAACAAACAAAATTTAGGCGGAAATTTAACTTTGGTTCTTTCCCAAACTTTTGCCAGATTTTTATCAAAGTATAAACAAAAAGAATTATGGCAGATATTGGAAGAAGAGTTTTTCATTTTAAATCCAGCGCTTGAAAAAACTTTAATCTTTTCCCCGCCCTTGTTTTTCTTTAATCTTTTAAACGGCGGAAAGCATGCTCCTTACGGCCCTTATATTCAAGAATATTTAATTATCCCTCAAACAAATAACTGTCAAAAATCTTTATCTTTGGCAATAGAATTTCTCCAAAATCTTAAGATTTACATTATCCAGAATTATTCCCAGTGCAATTTTGGAGATGAGGGAGGAGTTTTAATTCCTTCAACCGACTACGAAGAACCATTACAAATATTTAAAAAAATTAGAAACGAAATGAATTCAGAAACTGAAATTAGTTTTGGCTTAGATGTCGCCGCTTCCTCTTTTTACAACAAAGAGGAAAAAACTTATCATTTGGTTCCGGCAAGAACTTTAAATTCTGAAGAACTGCTGAAAACTTATCTTAGTCTAAACGAAAAATATAATCTTTTTTCTTTGGAAGACCCTTTTGAAGAAAATGATTTTGAAAGTTTCAAAAACCTAAAACAAAAAATAGGGGAGAGGGTACTTATAATTGGCGACGACTTAACGGTAACAAACTCTCAAATTTTAAATCAAGCCTCTCAAGACGATGCAATTTCCGGCGTTATTATTAAACCAACCCAAATCGGGACTGTAACTGAGACTCTTCAAACTATTGGTTTGGCGCACCGAAAGGGGATAAAACCGATTATCTCGCACAGAAGCGCGGAAACAACTGATGATTTTATTGCGGATTTAGCCATTGCCAGCAGGGCTTATGGACTTAAGGCTGGCTCTCCACAAAATCCCGAAAGAGTGGTAAAATATAGAAGAGTAATTAACATCCTATGAAGCCTGTTGCTTTTTTGGAAATCTCTGATTGGGAAAAGGAATATCTTAAGTCTTTTCCCGAATTTTTGGAAATTGCTGATTTATACAGCGAATCTTTAAATGAAGAAAATGCGGAGAAGTTTTTTGATTATAAAGTAATCTCTGCTTTTATTAATTCTCAATTCACAAAAGAGATTATTGATAAACTTCCGAATTTAAGATTAATTTCCACCCGTTCAACCGGCTATGACCATATAGATGTAAATTATTGTCAAGAAAAGGGGATTAAGGTGGCGTATGTGCCAAGTTACGGTAGTCATACTGTCGCTGAATACACTTTTGGGCTCTTATTGTGCCTTATAAGAAAAATATACGATGCTTATCACCAGGTAAGAGAAAGCGGACTTTTTAATGTTGAAAATTTAACCGGCAAGGAACTTTACTCAAAAACAATCGGCGTGGTTGGTACTGGTAGAATCGGAACCAATGTTATTAAAATCGCCAAAGGCTTTGAAATGAAAGTTTTGGCTTATGATAAATATCCAAACGACCAGTTGATGCAAGATTTAGGTTTTAAATATGTTTCTCTTGAAGAACTTTTTAAAAATTCTGATGTCATCACCTTCCATGTTCCTTATACCAGCGAAACTCACCATTTGTTAAACAAAGACAATATTTCTTTAGTTAAAAAGGGAGGCTATGTAATAAACACCAGTCGCGGCGGCATAATTGAAACCGAAGCCCTATTTCAGGCTTTAAAATCAAAACAGATTGCTGGCGCGGCTTTGGATGTCTTGGAAGAAGAAGGTTTAATCAAAGAAGAACAGGAACTTTTATTGAAAGAAGCAATTAAAGAACCGGAAAAATTAAAAAATATGCTTTTAAATATTATTTTTATTGATTTGGATAATGTCATCGTTTCTCCGCATAATGCTTTCAATACTGAAGAAGCGCTCCAAAATCTGTTAGCCACTTCAATTGAGAATATAAACAATTTTCTAAAGGGTCAATCAATAAATTTAGTGTCTTAATTTTAAATCTATGGGCTGGGAACAATTTACCACTCAAATCAGCGAATTTATTATCGATCTCTTAAAAGGATTGGACCAAATAGTCAATCAAGTGTTTATGCAGGGGATAATTGGTCATTTTCTGGCTATATTAAAGGGAATAGGCCAGATTCTTATCGCGGCTTTGGAAGCAATCGTTAAACTCCTCAAATTTCTTGTGAAATAAAAATGTGCGGCATCTGACTGATGTCGTTCATTCATTTATAGGGGAGAGTGCTTGACAGTCAAAATTATGGCTATATAATAAAGATAGTCAACTTCGCATAATATACCTTTAGCGAAATTAGCCATAGTAAATTAAGTGTCATCTGGCTTCCCTCTCTAATTGCTTCTCCCCTGCCTAATTCTAAAAATTTCTGGAAAATTCACAAAATATTATTTTTTATCAAAATTTCAAACAATGAAAAAAACTAACGAAACAATTATAGATTTAATAGATGAATTTTTTGAATACTTAGATATTGAAAAAGGTCTTTCTCATAATAGCCAAATCACCTATTCTCGCTTTATAAACAAATTCACTGACTGGCTTAAAAATAACAATCTTAAGAACCTTAAGCCTCACGAATTAACCTCTGACCATCTGTGGAAATATCGAGTTTATTTATCCCAAAGTTATAATAAAAATAAAAAAGAACCATTAAAAAGAACATCTGTTAACTATTATCTCATTGCTTTAAGAAGCCTTTTAAATTATTTTGCTGACCGGGATATTCAAAGTTTGCCGGCAGAAAAAATAAAATTATTAAAAGAGAAAAAAGAAAAAAGCATTAAGTTTCTTAATTTAGAACAAATTAAAAAATTATTAGATACTCCCGATTTATCAAATGAAATTGGCTTAAGGGATAAAGCAATTTTGGAAGTTTTATTTTCAACCGGCTTGCGGGTTTCAGAACTTGTCAGTTTAAATCGCGACCAGATTAAAATAGAAAATTTAAATGAAGATTTAGAAATTAATGTGATTGGCAAAGGAGGAAGAATCAGACCTGTTTATTTATCACCGCGCGCCTTAAACGCTCTAAAAGATTATTTTGATACGCGGAAAGATAAAAACAATGCTTTGTTTATAAATTATAAGGGCCAAAAACCATTAAACAGATTAACCCCTCGCTCAATAGAAAATATCGTCAGAAAATATGTTATTAAAGCTGGGATTTCCATCCCCGCAAGCCCCCACACAATAAGGCACTCTTTCGCAACTGATTTATTAACCCAAGGAGTAGATTTAAGACTAGTCCAAGAGTTTTTAGGCCATAAAAATATTGCCACTACCCAAATTTACACTCATATTACCTCTAAACAACTCAGAGATATTCATAAAAAATACCACAGTGGCGAAAAATTAACCTAAATAACCTGAAGAAATAAAAAACCGGGCAAATTTATTCACCTCCTTTTTACCCGGTTTATATTTTATATCAAATTATATTTCAGAAAAGAGGGTGGAGGAGTGGGAATTTTGTAGAAACGTTTGCAAGTAGGACATTGAATTACCTGATGACCGGCGATTTCTCTTAATCTCTTTGTTTTTAACATATCTAAAATTTCTTGTTGAATTCTGCCGCAGTAAGGACATTTGAGCCAAGAAACATCAGGTGGATTGTAGATTAATAAAGTTAGTGCTTTCTTTTTCAGTTTATTGAATAATGCACTATCTTCTACAAAAAATCCGCTTATCTTTTTTACTGTTATTATATCAATGTTATCAATAATCTTTTTGTCTGGCACAAAAGTAAGTTCCTTTCCATTAGGCAAGACAAAGGTAACAGAAACAGGAAATCCTATCTGGCTAAAATCTATTATGGTTTCTATTTCAGACATCTTAATTTTCCTCCTCTGGCTATATACTTTTCTTTTCCAACCTGGATTTCAATAGGTCTTTCTATTATGGAAATAAAATAATCTATTATCTGCTCTTTAAGATATTCAACAAATTCCAGGCCCGTCTTTTCTTGCAATCTTTCCATTCTTTTAGTTATTTCTTTGACTTTTTTTAAGTCATCAGGATTATCAGAGAAATGAACAGAAATTGTTTTTAAACCGTTGCCTAAATTGCAATATGAAGGTTCAAAATAGAACTTTTTTAGCATCTCAATGTTCGCCTTGCCGCTGCTACAGAAATTATAAATCTTTAGAAGTTCCTTAAAAGTGGTTTCCAGAATGCTTCTAATCCTGCTTTCTTCTTCCAATAAAACTTTTGCCTTTTTTAAAGCCCACTTCCCTATCCCTTGATATTTATTTTTTGTCTCTTTAATAAAAGAATCCACTTTAATCTTTTCTGTTTCTAGTTGTTCCAATATTGCCTTAGTGTTTCTTAAAGGCGCTTGCTTTTTAATCTGAATCCAATATTGATTCATTAGTTTTTCCCATTTTTCTATCTCTTGAAGTCTCCCAGGAAACACTGCTTCAATATTCTGCATCCCGCATAAAGTTTTGGAATAGCGAGAAAAAATATAAACCATATACATTCTAACTCCAGCATCAATATTTTTTATCACCCTTTTAAATACTATTAATCCGGATTGTTGGGCTTTTTTTGATATTTCCCCTATTTTTCCATCTTCAAAAATAACAAATTCCGCTTCACTGATGGATGCTTCAAAAGGAATCGTTCCAACAATTTTTACCTCTAATTCTTTATTGTTTTTCACTTCCTGCCTCCTTTTCTAATAAATACTTCAATTTTTGTCTCGCTATATTTTTCGTTTTTCTGTATTCATTTTCTCCAATATAACTATTATAATTCTGATATCCCTCAATAAATTCCATTGAGGAAACTAATTTTCCCTTTTCCACGTCCCATCTGATTAAAACTGGTACCCCTTCCGCATTTTGGGTTAAAATTTTGACATAAATAGGTTTTCTGCTTTCATATCCGGTGATAATCAACCTCTCTTCTCTTTTATTAAAAAAAGCTTCTTCAGTGGCTAAAAGAAATAGTACAAATTCCCCATATTCTATGACTTTGTGCTCTACTTCAGTATTTCCCACTTGCCATACCCTTGTACCTAATAATTTAATCTTTTCTTCTTTAAATGGTAAACGCGGTTCTCTTGACCTCCTTTTGTTATTTTTTATTTCTTTTTTTCTCATTTCAGTCCTCCTTTTTTTAATGAAGCCCGCACATATAAAGATGGATATAGTGAAGAAACCGATAAAATTAATTTCTCTCTGCGAGCAAACTTTGAACGATTAGGACCAGTAGTTTCAACAATAAAGGGAACAAATAAAATATGGCGATCCTTGATTTGCTTCATTACCAATATGAAATCTCTTCTTACCCTCTCAAAATGAATATCTGTTGCCAAAACATAGAAACAATAATCTAAACGAGGCTCTGGATACAAGTTAAGAACATAATCTTTTGCTTCTTCTAAATAGGAAATAGTGGTAGTGCCTTTCCTGCCTATTACAATATCCTTTTGCCTCCTTGATGCGCGCGAGATTTCTTTGGGCCAAAAAACTATTCTCTCGTCATTTATGATTCTGGAAGGAATTTCAGCAACTTTAAAATAATCAACAGATAAAGAATTCATACGATCGACGGTTGGCCATAGTCCTAAATATGGAAAGACTAGAATAAAATGCTTTGTAGTAACTTTGTGAAGATACCACTCTTTAACGCTCAAAAATCCATCTAGCTCTGCATCTGAAGCTTCTGGAGATACATAATCGTCCGGAAGGAATTCGAACTTTCCATCTTTTAAACAATAAACTACCATTTGCTGCCTCCTTTCTCTTCCCTTTTAAGGGAAGAAAATAAAAATATATAAAAATTTTCAAGGTTCAAATAGGTATCTTATTATCTCATAATTTTATTTCATTGTCAAATAGAAATTTTAGTTGTAAAAATCCTAAAAAAATGATAAACTATTTTAATTTTGAATTTTAAATTATAATTTTGACTTTTGACTTTTGAATTATCATTATGCGCACTTCTTACTCAGCACTGGAATCCTTCCAAACTTGTCCTTTAAAGTATAAGTTTTCCCAAATTGATAAGATTAAAGAACCAAAAACCAAAGAACAAGTTTTTGGAAACTATCTTCACCAGGTTTTAAAATGGTTTTATGAAAAAGGCCCCCACTTCCCTACTCTTGAAGAGTTAATTGATTATTACTATAAACACTGGCCAAAAGAAAGCGAAGGTTATAAATGGACCAATGAAATGGAAGAAAAAGATTACTTTGAAGAAGGATTAAGAATTTTAAGAAATTATTATAAAACGAATTTTCCAGTAAAAACCATTATTTTGGATTTGGAAACCAAATTTGAAGCCGTAATTGACGAAAAACCAGAAAAGCCTGGAGGGCTTCATATTTTAACCGGCATCGTTGACCGGGTTGATAAATTAGAAGATGGCGCCTTGGAAATTATTGATTATAAATCATCAAAAAGAATGTCTTCAAAAGAAGAGTTGGATAGAAATCTTCAACTGTCAATTTATGCTATTGGCTTAAAACACCGCTGGCCGAAGATAGATTATGAAAAAATGAAGTTTAGTCTGTATTTTCTAAAATTCAACGAGAAAATGGAAAGCAAAAGAACAGAAGAAGATATAAAAAAAGCCGAAGAAAAAGTAATAGATTTAATTCATCAGATTCAAAATAGTCCTTTTGAGCCAAAACCATCTGCTTTCTGCCATTGGTGCGGTTATAAATCAATTTGTCCTGTCTGGCGGCATCTTTTTGAAGAAAAAAAACAGAAAGATTTAAATGAAATAGAGATTGAAGAAAAAATTGACGAATATTTTTCCTTAAAAGAAAAAGAGGGAGAAATAAAGGCACAATTAAAAGAAATAAAAACCCTCATTGACGTTTATTCCCTTAAAAAAGGATTAAAAAGGGTTTATGGAAAAAACGGCTATTTTAGTCAAAATGTGATAAACAAAGTTTCTTATGATTTTAAAAAAGTTAAAGAAATTTTAGAACCATTGGGCAAATGGGAAGAAGTGCTGGAAATAGAACCGACAAAATTGGAAAAAGTGCTAAAAGAAATTCCCTCTTCATTAAGAGAAGAAATAGAAAAAGCGAAAAATATTGAGAAGAGATATCGGTATTTAGAAACCAATAATAAAACAAAAGAAGAATTTAAAGAAGAGTTCCAGTGCTAATCGCATCTTGAATTATATATGTATCCCCTCTCCTCTGCTTCTTCCTTGCTTTGAAAATAAATTTTATTTTTCTCGCTTAAATTCTTTGCCAGAGAGCAGTCAATTGGATAATAATATTTACCCCTTGAACTAGCCACATAACCGCTTTCTTGGCTGTTATTTTTTTCCCTCTCCACTGCTATTGGTTGTTCTTCTAAATTTATTAACAAATCCTTTTCAATAATTAAAGCCGGCCTTTGCAAAAGTTTTCCGCCGACAATCATCCCAAAAGCAAAAACAAAACTTAAAATAAGAAAACCACTTATTAAAAAGAGGTAGTATCTTTTGACAAAAAGAAAAATTTTTGCTAAAATAGAAAAACGGTGGGGTTTCATAAAATTTTAAAAAATAAAAATTACAAAATTACAAAATTCTTAATCCTATGGCTCATACAAAATCAGGTGGTTCAACAAGATTAGGCAGGGACTCTGCGTCTAAAAGATTAGGAGTCAAGAGATTTGACGGCGAACTGGTTAAACCAGGCAATGTTTTGATTAGACAACGCGGCACAAAATGGCATCCGGGTAAAAACACCAAAATATCCAAAGATGATACTATTTACGCCGTAAAAGAAGGAGTTGTCAAATTTGAAGAAAAAAGAAAATACAGTTTTGTCGGTAAAAGAAAAAAAGTTTCTGTCATCAATGTGATTCCTCGTCGCTAATAGGTATTATTCTAATTTTCAGGGTTCCTTTAATATCTTCAAAAAAAACTATTGGCACCTCGTAAAATCCCTCTTCTTTGAGGGGTTTTTCTAAAACAATATTTTTCAACGAAAGTTCAATCCCCTGTTTTTTTAACTCTTCCACAATCTTTTCTTTTTTAATAGACTCATACGCCTCTGCCCCTTTCCTGGCAAATTTTAAAGGTATCTCTAAGATAATTTTCTCTAATTTCTGAATGATCTTTTTGGCTTCTTCCTTTTTTCTATTGTCTGTTTCAATCTTTTTTTCGTTTTCCAATTTTACTTTTTGTAAGATTTTTTCATCAGCGCGTTCTGCCAACTTGTTCCTAAACAAATATAAAGCATAGCCATTCTTTACTTCTTTAACTTCTCCTTTATTTCCCAACCCACTCACATCTTTTAAAAGAATTATTTTCATAGATTGAATCTTAGTTACTCAACTCGTCACCCAGAACCTCAACTGCTTTTTTAAGTTGGGCGTCTTTTTCTAAATCCAAATTCAAATAAGCGCCTAATTCTTCTTCGTTTTTCACTTCAATATCTGGCTCGAGGCCATTATTTTCAATTACATTTCCTTTTGGGGTTAACCAACGGCTAATTGTAATTTTGACCATATTTCCATCCTTTAAAGCGACTAGTTCCTGAACCGAGCCCTTACCATAACTTTTTGTTCCTATTATTTTCACATTTAAATTATCTCTTAAAGCGCCAGCCAAAATTTCCGAGGCCGAAGCAGTGCCTTCATTTATTAAAACCACCATTTTAATATCTTTTAACGATCCTGGGCCTGGCGAACGATGAAGTTTAATTTCACCATTTCCCAGATCTTCTTTCAGAATTATTTCTCCTTTACTTAAAAACCAGCCGCCAACATCAACCACTGCCTCTAAATAACCGCCGGGGTTATTTCTCAAATCAATAATTAAACCTTTTGGTTTATTGAGGGAAATTTTTAAAGCAGTCTGGTAAAAAGTATTAAACAAAGGTTGATTAAAATTATAAATTCTTAAATAACCAATCCCATTATCCAACATTTGCCATTTTAAAGAAGGAACAACAATTCTCTCTCTTTTAATATTAAAAACTTTTGCCTTATCCCAACTTGAGCGATAAATCAAGAGTTTTACTTCTGTTCCTTCTGGCCCGCGAATAAGTTGTGCTGCTTCAGACGGAGTTAAATCAGAAGTATCTTTATCATTAATTTGTAAAATTTTATCAAATGGCATCAGGCCGGCTCTGGAGGCTGGAGTGTTTGGCAAAGGTGTTAAAACAATTAAAAATCCATCACGTTTATCTATTTCCATTCCCACCCCAAAAAATTCACCGCTTAATTCTTCAGTAAGAGACTGAGAACTAGAGGCATTAAAAAATTCAGAATATGGATCTTTTAGCGATTGAACTAAACCACTTGAGGCCCCTTCAATCATTTCTTTTGTATTTAGTTTGTCTCTGCCAACATATTTATCTAAAATTACTTGCCACGTATCCCAAAATAAAGACATATCGCCTGCTTCTATTTCTTTTGGCGGCTCCTTATTTATGATTTTTTCAAAGGGCGATGGCAAATTTGCCTTCCAACCCCATTTGCTTCCTTGGATAAAACCAAAAAGAAAAGTCCCTAAAATTAAAAGGGAGATTAAAATGGCAACAAGGATTTTTTTTACCGTTTGCTTCATTTTTCTATTATAGCGCTGAATTTTGAAAGTGTCAAAATTAATCCACTGGAAAAAACTGATTTTTTGAGGTAAAATAAATTAATAATTACAGTATTGGGGGCAGAATTAAAAATATGATAACAAGTCAAAGATTGTTTATTGCTATAAAACCTTCTGATGAAGTGCTTGAAGCAATAAAAAATTACCGAGAGAATTACCTCAGACATCCGGCTTTTAGAATCACTGAGAAAGAAAATTTGCATTTAACAATTACATTTCTTGGCTATACAAAAAAAGAAGAAATACCAACAATTATTGAGGTTTTGAAAAATTTAAGTCAGAAATACAAGCCTTTTGAAATTCAATTTGATTTTTTTAATTATGGACCAAATCCAAAATCGCCGCGATTAATCTGGCTTGAAGGAAAAGCGCCGTCTGAACTTTTATCATTAAAGAAAGATTTAGAACAAGAACTGGAAAAAAATAAAATATTATTTAACAAAGAAAAACGAGATTTCAAGGTTCATATTACAGTTGCAAGAATAAAGAAAGACAACAAACTTCCTCTGCCCCCTGCCAAAGATATTCAAAAAAAAGTCAATCTAAACAATCTAAAGTTTCTGGCCAATTCTTTAATTTTAATGGAGAGTCATTTAAAACCAACTGGCGCTCAATATAGCGAATTAAAAGTTTTTGATTTCAAAAATTAAAATGACGAAAAGAAATCAAAAAATAGCCCAAATTTTGAAAGATATCAGTTATTTGTTAGAGATTAACAGCATTCCTTTCAAACCAAAGGCATATCTTCGGGCGGCTGCCTCAATTGAAAATTTAGATGAGGATATTTTAGATATTTATAAAAAAGGTGGAAAGAAGGCATTGGAAGATATCAAGGGAGTAGGAAAAAGTATTGCCCAAAAAATAATAGAGTATCTAGAAAAAGGAAAAATTAAATATTACGAAGAACTGAAAGAAAAAACTGCTATTCGGGAAATAATTACTTATTATTTTCAAACTAAGGGGATATCTTTGGAACAACTAAAAAAAGACAGCCGAAAGAAAAAAATAATTTATTCTCGATTCACAAAACCCGCAAAAGAACTATTAGTTTTAGCTGGCTCAGTTGAAAAAGCAAAGGAAGCAATAAAAAAAGTTGCCGAATGGGCAAAATCAAGAAATTTGGATTATGCGATTGAAACTGTCTTTAAAAAATGGTTAGAACTAGACAGGCTTAAACCAAAAGAAATTGTGAAAAAACCTTACTTTCAAGGCAAACCAATGGTCTTTTCCGAAACAAGGAAAAAATGGTATGTAATTGACGATAATGGGGAATGGCTCGAATTTGCGGGCAAAAAAAATGATATTGAGTGGCGAATAGTAAAATGACAACTATAATCAAAGGAGAAAAAAATCCAATTTTGCGACAAAAAAGCAAAGAGGTAGAACACTTCACAAAAGAAGTGTATGATTTAATTGAAAAAATGAAACAAATAATTGCAAAAGAAAACGCGCTAGGACTGGCTGCTGTTCAAATTGGTATCCCGACAAGAATTATTGTGTGCCGAGTCAATGATGACTTTAAAGTTTTTATTAACCCTGAAATTAAAAAATTCTCTAAACAAACTGACATTTTACAGGAAGGCTGTTTGAGCTTGCCCGGGATCTATGGCGAGGTTGAAAGGTCAAAAACAATTACCCTTCAGGCCAGAAACGAAGAAGGAAAAAAAATAAAATTAAAGACTTTCGGCCTCCTCGCTAGAATAATCCAACATGAACTAGACCATTTAAACGGCATACTTTTTACTGATAAAGCAAAAAATATTAGAAAAACTAACCAAATGACGCCCACTATTTGATTTTAAATATGAAATTTGTCTTTTTTGGCTCCTCAGAATTCGCAAAAATGGTTTTAGACGGCTTAATTCAAAAAAATTTTAAGCCAATTTTAGTTGTTGCCCCTGAAAGAAAGCCAAAGGGCAGAAAACAAATTCTTGCTCCTTCTCAAGTCGAAGAACTTGCCTTAAAAGAAAAAATCAAAGTTATTACTCCTTCTAATTTAAATGATATTGATTTTTTAAATAAACTTTCTCGACTTCAAACTGATTTCGCTCTTTTAACTGCCTATGGGAAAATTATTCCGGCTAATCTTTTAAAACTTTTTCCCAGGGGCTTTTTAAATCTCCATCCATCGCTTTTGCCAAAATTCAGAGGCGCTACGCCAATTCAATCTGCGATTTTAAATGGCGAAGAGGAAACCGGAGTATCTTTATTTTTAATGGATGAAAAAATAGACCATGGTCCGATTCTTAATACTAAGAAATTAAATATTTCTTCTCAAGAACATCGAAAATTAAATTTTGGAGAATTATCAAAAAAATTGGCTGAACTGGGAGTAGAATTAATTATTGAAACTATCCCAAAATATCTAAAAAATGAAATTACCCCTTTGCCCCAAAATGATCTTCTGGCCACCTATTGTCATAAAATCACAAAAGAAGATGAAAAAATTGATTGGAATAAATCAGCTGAGGAAATAGAAAGAAAAGTAAGAGCTTTCAATCCCTCACCAGGCACTTATACTCTTTTAGACAATAAAATCTTTAAAATTGTCAAGGGTAATTGTTTTAATGATGTTGACTCTACTATAAATAAAAAACCCGGTGAGATTTTTGAATTTAATCAAAAGATGGCAGTCAAATGCGGCAAAGGTTTTTATTTTATTGAAGAAATTAAACCCGAAGGAAAAAAAATTATCAAAGCCAGTGATTTTCTCAAAGGAAACAAACAAATTATTGGTAAAACCTTCGACTAAGATGTCCACTATTAAAAAATACCTTTATATATTTATTGTTTTAATAGTTCTGGCTTCCTTTGCCATATTTTTCTTGTCTCCTAAATCAAATGATGCTGTTAATCACTCATCTCAAGAAAATCTTTCAAGCACAAAAAAAATAAACCAAGAACTGACTTCTTTTCAAATTCCCCCTCATATTAATCTAGCAGATTTTTATCAAACTTATGGTCAAAGATTGTTAGGTAATGACGATTTAAAAATTATTAGTCGTGACGAATGGGGCGCTAATAATAATTTCGCTAATCTGGATTATATTAATAATCTTTGTCAGAAAATAACCTGTTCCCTCAAAGAATACGACCCGGAAGACTCTTTTTTAGAAAAGGAATACCTTAGAGCAAGAGAATTATTTATAAACTACCAAAACAATTTTCAAAATTACAATAATTTATTTCTTCAAACAAAAAAGAAAGAAAATGGCATCAATTATCAATATTTGCCAATAGAAGAAATTATTATTCATCACACTGCCGGAAACTTCACCCTTAATTTAGAAGATAGTATAAAAGAAATTCAAAGAATTTATTTACTTCACGCTATTTTAAGAAGGTGGCGCGATATTGGATATCATTTTTTAATTGACGGTAAAGGCAGGATATTTGAAGGCAGTTTAGGGGGGAAATACTCGGTTGGCGCCCATACTTATTACCATAACGAAGGTTCTATTGGAATTGCTTTAATGGGAGATTTTAGAAAAGGTCATAATGTTTTAACCAAAGAAATGAAAGATTCTTTAATAAAACTGATTCTTTATCTTAAAAAAGAATATAAATTGGACTTATCAAATAAAGAATTTTATTTAAAAAAGCCAGATTTATCTGGCCGTGAGTGGAGTGACAAATTTATTAAAGGGCACAAAGAGCTGGATATCCGCTTAATTCCAACTGCTTGCCCGGGAATTGAACCAAGCAAGTTAAGGGAAATGGTATACCCCTATTTATTTTCTTTTTGATTTTCCTCTTTGACTTTTTCTACTTCATATTCAAACATTATTAAATCTAATTTCTTCCAAGCGTCAGGTTCTAGCCCCGCTTTTAAGCATAATTGCGATAAAAAATCCTCTGCTGTTTCCAGTTCTTCCCAAACTTGGGGTAAAAAAGTGGCTTCATTTGCTCCTTTTTTTATAACTAAACCGGGCTTTTTCTTTTCTAAATATTTAATTAATTCATTGATATCTTTAAATGAAGGCAACAGTTTTAATTCACTAAGAACAGAAATTTCTATTTTAATATCTTTGAGTTCTTCTTTTTCAAGAGAGGGAAAACGGGGATCAAAAAGTGCTGAAGCCAAACTGTTTTCAATTATCGCCTGATAAACTGGTTTATCAGCAATAAGGTTTCCGATACAACCTCGCAACTGACCATTTTGTGTTAAAGTAACAAAAACCCCTCTTTTTTCTTTGAGCAGAGGGAATTTTAAACTGTCTTCTTCTAAAACTAAAATACTTTTTTCTTTAAAATATTTTTCCAATGTCCGGCGGCTAATCTCTAAAAGATATTGTTTTTCTTCTTTGGTCATAAAAGGCTAACACATTTTATTTTACTCTTTCTTTAAATAAAAACAACGCTGGCATAACCAACTACTTGGTCTTTTCCGCCTTGGGTTTCTCCTGAATTAGCGGCTTTCAGTAGTTTGGGCAGCCAGTTTTTTTCTTTTGCCAAAGAGATTAGAAAAGATATCGGAATTTTACCGCAAGCCTCGCCATAATCCAAAAATCTTTCTAAATCCAAATCCAAAATTGCATCAAGTGTCACTTTATCCTGTTTCAAAGCTTCATTAAATGGTAGATAATGGCTTAAATCAGAGCTAACAACCAAAAGTGATTCTTCGTCTAAAATTGAGGCCAATATCTTTTTTCCTTCTTCTGCCTCTAAATCGCCTGCTATTAATGGAAAAATTACAAAATCTTTAAAAATAGTTTGTAAAAATGGCAACTCAACTTCTAATGAGTGTTCTAACTCATGAATTTCAGAAGACTCTTGAATAAATTTATTTTCTTCTAAAAAAGGAAAATCTTTTAAAGTTAAACATTCTGTTTCTCTCAAGGGGGTAAGCCATTTTGAAAAAGGTGAAGAAACTATTCCAGAAAAAGAAAAATTATGGCTTGGTCCTAAAAGAATAATCTTTTTATAGTCAAAAAA
>DAOOKJ010000010.1:0-11435 GCA_035385585.1 Minisyncoccota bacterium
TTTATTACTCTTGTTTTCTCTTCAAGAAAAATTTTTTCAATCAGAAAATAAAAATCAAGATTTGTCAACTGAAAATTACCATCTAGAAAAGAAAAAAATTAGCGGGCATTCAATGGAACCACTTTTAAAAGATGGAGAAGAAGTAACCGTTTTATTCAACTATTACCACGATAATCCTTTAGCAAGAAACGATTTAGTGAGTATTTCTTTTAAAACCCAACCTCAAAAATTATATGTAAAAAAACTTGTTGGTTTGCCATCTGATAAAATAGAAATAAAAGAGGGAAAAATTTATTTAAACGGTGAATTGTTGAAAAACAGTGTTGGCGAAACTTATCTTATTAGTGAAAAAGGAGCCAACTTACTTTTAAAACCATTAAATAATCAACGAATCGCAGATGGTTATTTTCTGGTTTTAAGCGAAACTGTAAGTCCTGCTTCTTTTGATTCACGATATTTCGGTTATCTTGAAAAAACTCATATTCTTGGTAAAGTAATAAAATGAAACATTTAGAATTAGGGGGCTATGGCGAGAAATTAGCCTTTGATTATTTAAAAAGCCATGGTTTCTTAATAAAGGAAAGGAATTTTCGCAGGAAGTGGGGTGAGGTTGATATTGTGGCTTATGATTTAAAAACTAAAGAATGGGTGTTTTTTGAAGTAAAAACCAGAGAAGGAGGTAATCTAAATTCTATTTTTCCAGAAGAAGAATTGACAACAAAAAAGATCCAAAGACTTAAAAGAATAATTTTGAGTTATTTAAGTCTCAAAAGACTTGAAAACCAACCTTGGAGATTTGATTTTGTGGCTATAGAATTGAAAGATTTTCAAAGCAAGCCAATAATTAGACATTATAAAGACGAATTCTTAGATTTTTAGTGAAATGTTTCACATGAAACAATGAGTGAAACAATGTGTGAAACAACAATAGGTAAAAAACCGCTTAACCATGCGACAAGTAGGCTTTCGAGGCTATCTGTCGCATGGTTAAGCCAAAAATTCTGTTTTTCATTCAAATTTTTAGCTTAAAAATGTTTCACGCCAAACATTGTGTGAAACAACGTGTGAAACAATATTAAATTCGTCATTTTTATAAAATGTGGATAAATATGGGATAAAGCTATCCAAAAACATGCTTTTAGAAATAAAAAATCTTAAAGTAAAATTCGGGGATAAAGAAATTTTGAAAGGAGTAAATTTCAATATTAAACCAAAAGAAAAGGTGGTTCTTTTAGGGCCAAACGGTTCTGGAAAAACTGTCCTGGCACAGGTAATAGCAGGAAATAGAAAATATAAAATAAATCAGGGTAAAATCGTTTTTAGCCATAAAGATATTTCTAATTTATCACCGGAGAAAATAACAAAAATGGGAATTAGTTTGGCTTGGCAAGCGCCCCCAAAAATTCCAGGAGTAAAATTTCAAGATTTTCTCTCTAAAATTAGCAAGTCAAAGATAATAAATGACATAGAGAATTTTGATTTAAAAATTTCTTCTATTTTAGAAAATGAGTTAAATACCAATATCTCTGGAGGCGAAAAAAAGATTTCAGAATTACTTCAGGCTATTGTTCTAAAACCAAAGTTAGCGATTTTCGATGAAATCGATTCTGGTTTGGATATGAAAAACTTAAAAAGGGTTTGTCAGTTGATTGAAAAGGAATTGCTTAAAAAAGGAGCGGCTACTTTGTTTATTACCCATAACGGTCATATTTTAAATTATTTCAAACCTGATAAAACTTTGGTAATGGTTGATGGAAAGATAATTTGCCAGAGTAAAAACTACCAGCAGATTTTAAAAACCATAAAAAAATATGGCTATGAAAAATGTAAAAAATGCCAATTTTCTTCAAATAGACCATGAAGTCCAAAAAATCTCAAAGGTAAAAGGGGCTGAGATTTTGACGAGCCCAGAGGCTTACCAAAAAATCCCCTGGACAAGAAAGTTTTTTTTGGAAAAACCGAATGAAGGCTATTTTATTTGGGTAAAAAAACAGGTTGATTTGCCTTTATTAACCTGTTTTAGTTTAAATACTTATAAAACTCAACAAAATTTAGAGAATCTTTTAGTAATAGAAAAAGGGTTGAAAATTAAAAGTAATGTTATTTGTAACGCTTTAAAAGAAAATCTTTGCGCCAGCCATAAGGCAAAAGGAAAAATTGTTTTAAAAGAGGGGGCAAGATTGAAATATTCTCATTTTCATTGGTGGGGTTCAAAAGAAATAATTGAATCAGACTATGAGTTTTATTTAGGACCAAATTCGCAGTTAGTTTATAATTATAAAAATACTCATTCTTCTAAAAATCTTTTTTTTAGAACCTATATTGAAGCAGAGAAAAAAAGCGACTTAAACTTAAATATCAATCTTTTAGGAAAGAATACTAAAGCCAGATTTGAAGAAGTTTTAAAACTAAAAGGGGAAGATTCGAGGGGAATAATTAGATTAAGATTAGTGGCCGACAAAAAAAGCGAGATTGAGGGCATGTCAAAGATCTTCGCTTTAAATAAGAGCATAGGACATTTAGATTGTCAAGGGTTATTAATTAATAAAGACTCAAAAATTTCTCTTATTCCTAATTTAGTTTGCGAAAATAAAAAGGCCCAGTTGACTCATGAGGCTTCGATTGGAAAAGTTTCTGAAGAAGAATTAACTTATTTACGCACACGAGGCTTAACAGAAAAACAAGCAATTGATTTGATTGTTAGCGGATTTTTAATGAAGTGGACTTAGCGAGAATCGAACTCGCATCTCCGCAATGCGAATGCGGTGTACTCCCATTGTACTATAAGCCCTTTCCCCTTTTTTATTCGTTATTATTATAAACGAAATTTTTGTTTTTAGCAATCAAAAACTTTATCAATAATAAAACTTGTGATAAGATAGAATATTAAAATTTAAATATGAGCAGCGCTTTAAAAGTTTTAATCTACTCTTCTTCAACCTGTCCTTATTGCTATGTGGTAAAGGATTATTTAATTTCAAAAGGAATAACATTTGAAGAAATTGATTTGGACGAACAGCCGAAAAAGAGGAAAGAAATGGAAGAAATTTCCGGCCAAAAAAATATTCCGGTAATTTTAATTAACAATGAGGCAGTGTGTGGCTGGCGAAAAGAGGAAATTGATAAGTTATTAGAAAAATATGGAGCAATATGATTTAATCATTATTGGCGCTGGGCCAGCAGGAATTACGGCTGGAATTTATGCTTCGCGGAAGAAACTAAAAACTCTTTTAATTACTAAAGAATTTTTGGGTCAGGTTGGATTGACTTCGAGAATAGAAAATTACCCTGGCTTTCCAAAAATAAACGGCAAAGATTTGTTAAAAAATTTTTATAATCATTTGACTCAAAATGAAATTGAGATAAAAAATTATGAGGAGGTGGTAAAGATAAAAGAGTTAGACAATAAATTTAAAGTAAAAACAGAAGATGGCGAATTTGAAAGTTTAGCCATTATTTTTGCTACTGGTGCTGTCCCGAAAAAACTGGCAATTAAAAATGAAGAAAAGTTTTTGGGTAGAGGCCTTTCTTATTGTTTGACTTGTGACGCAAAGGCTTTTGAAGGAAAGAAGGTGGCGGTGATTGGCGGCGGCAATGCTGGCGCCCAATCTTCGGTTGAACTTTTAAAATTTGCCTCAGAAATTTATTTATTAGAATATTTAGAAAATTTGACTTGCGATGAAATTTTAAAAGAAGAAATTATAAATCAATCAAAAATTAAAATAATTACTGGCATTGAAGTTTTGAGTTTTGAAGGAGAAAAGGAATTAAAAAAGATTGTTTTTAAAGAAAGAAAAACCGGAGAAATCAAAGAATTAGAAGTTGAAGGTTGTTTTGTAGAAATTGGCACTAAACCAAATACCGAATTAATGAAAGGATTGGTTAATTTGAATGAAAAAGGCGAAATTATTGTGAATCCAAAAACAATGGCAACTTCAAAAAAAGGAATTTTTGCCGCTGGCGATGTTTGCGATTTTCCTTATAAGCAGATTGTTTTGGCAACTGGCGAGGGAGCTTTGGCTGCTTTGTCTAGTTATTCCTATCTTAAGAATTTAAAAAAATAAGATGAATTTTAGAAAAAGATATCTTTTAGTAAGCATTATTTGCTTTTTCATAGTTTTCAGTCTTAATGTCAGGTTTTCTTTCGCTCAACAAAAGGAAGTCAATCTTTATTTTTTTTGGGGTCAGGGCTGTCCGCATTGTTCTAATGAGAAACCGTTTTTAGAGTCTTTAAAAATTAAATATCCTCAATTGAGGGTTTATGATTTTGAAGTCTGGTATAACAAAGAAAATAGAGATTTATTGGTTGAGATAGGAAAGAAATTAAATATAGAAATTACGGGTGTTCCTTTAACCATTATTAATAATCAAACAATTGTTGGTTATTTCAATGACCAAACTACTGGCAAACAAATAGAGGATTTAATTTTAGAGTGTCTCAATTCAAGTTGTGCGGACTCGGTGAAAGAAATCGTTTTTAATAATATTACCACTACCACTAAAAAACAACCTTCTTTAACCACTACTACTTTAGTTAATCAAAAAGAAATTAGAGTCTATCTTTTTTGGGCAGAAGGGTGTCCTTTATGTTCCCAAGAAAAAGCATTTTTAAATAAAATTAAAAACCAATATCCTAATTTTAAAATTACCTATTTAAATGTTTCCCAAGATAAAAATGCCGAGGTTCTAAAACAAGTAGCAGAAGAATTAAATATTGAAAATCCAGCCTTGCCAATGCTAATTATTGGTGAAAAAACTATTATTGGTTGGCGTAGTGAAGAAACTTCCGGAAAAACCATTAGAGAAGCAATAGATTGCTATTTAGAACAAGAATGCCCCGATTTGGTAGGCAAAATTCTTACTCGTTTTTCTCCTTTTGGAGAATCAAGCAAAGAAAAACCTCTGCCGGAAAAAATTAAAATTCCTTTGATAGGCGAGATAGAAACAAAAAATTTATCTTTGCCTGTTTTAGCAATTATTTTAGGCGGACTTGACGGTTTTAACCCTTGCGCAATGTGGGTTTTGGTATTTTTAATCAGTTTGCTTTTAAAAATGGAAGATAGAAAAAGAATGTGGATTTTGGGTTTGACTTTTATAGCGGTTTCAGCCGGAGTTTATTTTCTTTTTATGAGTGCCTGGCTTAATTTGATTTTGTTTTTAGGTTTTATTTTTTGGATAAGACTGATTGTGGGATTAGTGGCAATTTCAAGCGGAGTTTATAATTTAAAAGATTATTTTACTAATCCAGAAGCAAGTTGTAAAGTGACTAGTACAAGTCAAAAGAAAACAATCATTGAAAAAATGAAGCAGGTAGTTTCGAGCCGTGGCTTTCTTTTATCTTTAATTGGAATTATTGTTTTAGCCGCAGCCGTTAATTTAATTGAATTAGTTTGTTCAGCCGGTTTTCCGGTAATTTTCACTCAAATTTTGGCCTTGAGCAATTTAGAAAAATGGCAGTACTATCTTTATATGCTTTTATATATTTTTATTTTTATGCTTGACGATATTATTGTTTTTATTGGCGCAATGGTGACTTTAAGATTAACTGGGGTTACCAACAAATATTCCCGATTTTCTCATTTAATTGGTGGCATTTTGATGCTACTGATAGGAGTGCTTTTGATTTTTAAACCAGAATTATTAATGTTCGGTTAAGTTAAAAGCAATAAAAATATGAATAATGCTCAAAACGAGATGCTAAAAACAGCCCAGGATTTAATAAAAAAAACTGGTAAAAAGTTAAATTTGAGTCAAGAAGAAATTGATTTCTTAATTCAACCAGACAGGGTAATTGAAGTAAAAATTCCGGTGAAAATTGATAATGGGGTTATAAAAAGTTTTATTGGTTTTAGAAGTCAACATAACAATGTTTTAGGCCCATATAAAGGAGGAATAAGATTTCATCTAAATGTTTCTCGCGAAGAAGTAATTGCTTTATCAATTCTGATGACTCTAAAATGCGGAGCCAATAATTTACCTTTTGGTGGCGGCAAAGGAGGAGTAATTGTTAATCCAAAAGAGCTTTCTGAAGGAGAATTAGAAAGATTGTCCCGGGGTTATGCTAAAGCAATCTCTCCCTTTATTGGCGAAAATGTTGATATTCCGGCTCCAGATGTAAATACTGATTCTAAAGTGATGTTATGGATGCTTAATGAATATGAAAAAACTATTGGCAGGAAGTCGCCCGCCACTTTTACCGGAAAACCAATCGGAAGTGGCGGGAGTTTGGGAAGAACAGAGGCTACCGGTAATGGTGGCGTGATAGTGATGGAAAATTTATTAAAACAAACAAATAAAGGTTATAAAACAATCGCAATTCAAGGATTTGGCAATGTTGGTTATTATTTTGCCAAAATTGCCTTTGAAAAAAATTATAAAATTGTGGCAATTTCCGACTCAAAAGGCGGAATTTATAATAAAAATGGTTTAAATCCAGAAGAAGTAATGAAAGTGAAAAAAGAAACAGATAAAGTTACAGATTTTAAAAAAGGAAAAATTATTTCAAATGAAGAACTTTTAGAATTGCCGGTTGACATTTTAGTGCCAGCGGCTTTAGAAAATGTGATTAATCAAGATAATGTTTCAAAAATAAAAGCAAAAGTAATTATTGAAATGGCTAATGGCCCGATTAATGAAGTCGCTTACCCGATTTTAGAAAAAAAAGGAATTATAATTGCTCCGGATATAATAGCAAACGCTGGCGGAGTGATTGTTTCTTATTTTGAATGGCTTCAGAATAAAAAAAATGAGAAATGGTCCGAAGAGAAAGTAAATCAAAAATTAGAAGAACACTTAAAAAGAGCCTTTGAAGAAGTTTTTAAGATAAGTTTAGAATTTCAAACTAATTTGAAAGAAGCAGCTTTTATTTCTTCTCTTTTAAAATTAACGGAGAACAGTTCTCCGTTAATTGCTTGACTTTGTTTTATAGATTTTGTTCAAGGAATATAAAGGAGAATTTGACTGTAAGGAAAATGCTTTGGAAAAAATTGAAGAAAAAATCCTGATTTTGAAACAACTTTTCGCGAAAGAATTAGTGAAATAAGATATAAGGAAGGAGGAAATTTATTTTCCTTTTCTTTTTCTTCGCTGCTTTTTTAGCATTTTATCCGATTAGTCTGAACCCCTCAGAGAATTGAAAGATATTTAAAAACAACCTTTAATAAAAGGTTGTTTTTTTAATTTACTCTTTATCTGGGTCTTCGCAATATTTTGTTTCTACCATATGTGACTGGCCTGCTTGTAAATCTTCCACTGCAATTCTTGCTTGATGAAATTTTTTTGCTAAAGCATAAACTTTTTGGATTTGCGATTTATCCCCCTCAATTAATACCGCTGGTTCAGTATACTTTCCCCATGATCCAGCAGAATAAATCTCTGCTTGCGTTAAATTAAATGTTTCACCAAGTTCTTGCTGCACTTCTTCAAGAGTATGATCCTTGCCGAAATTAGTTTCCTCTAAAACGGATTTTAATTCTTCAATATTAGAAAATTTATTAATATCAATTCCAAATTCCGAAAGGTCACCAATCTCGGATTCAAGGGTTTTTTTGGCATCTTCCAGCGTTGTAATATCTCTTTTATTTATCCGTTCAACAATGTTGCGTTTTTTATACTCACCGTATCCTTCTTGAAGCCCAAGTAGTACTCTAAAGCGAGGTTGCTCTGTCTTTTTTTCTTCCTCGCCATGAGTTTCCAATTTTTCTGCTAATTTCTGTAAAGCCTCCTGATGTTTTTCAATTGAAGCGACTGGGCCAAATGCTCGGCGGGGATAGCGGCTGAAATGATATTCAAAATCCTTTTCATCCTTTGGGATGCGGTATCCTGAATAAGTAAAGTCTAATTCTTTTGCCACTTCAATAATTTTTTGCTCGAATTCCTCATCGCTTAAATCTTCAACAAAAACAACGCCGCTCCAGAATTCTTCTGGAGATAATTCCCTGAATTCTGTTTTTTGTAATTGTTCTTGGGGCGGTAATCCACCCTCGATTTTGTTTTCCATAAATTTTATTTAAAATTTAATAAATTAGTTTAATAGCTTCAATTGGGACGGCCGGATTTGAACGCTTTGTGTTATCTACGAAGCAAGTCGGCGATCTCGTGTTCCTTTCTGCCTAAATTTTAAGAGTCGGGGACGGCGGACTCGAACCGCCAATCTTCTGGTCCCAAACCAGACGCCTTACCATTAGGCCAGTCCCCGGAAAATTTTGGCAGGCAAGAAGCACGCGTGTTACCATTACACCACGTCCCGACGAGGGTCCCCCCGAGAGGAATCGAACCTCTATTTCAGGCTTAGAAGGCCCGCGCTCTATCCGTTGAGCTACGAGGGGAACCCGCCCAAATTTTTTTTGTAGGTTAAAAATTTGGGTGGGTAAACAGAAACTTGGTTGGATAGAATCAATAACTTATACTTCCAATAAAGATATTCTTAATAATATCATTTTTTTTCTTGAAAGAAAAGAGAATTTGAGGTATAATTGAAGTGGTTTAAAAAGAAATTTTATGGAAAATGCTTACAAGGTTAAAGGCGGGAAAATTTTAAAAGGAGAAATTGAATTGGCTGGAGCGAAAAATGTTTCAACAAAAGTAATGATTGCCGCTTTATTAGCTGATTCAAAATCAGTGTTGGAAAATATTCCCAGAATTGGTGATGTCGAAATTACGATGGAAATTTGTCAGGCTTTGGGTGCGAAATGTCAGTGGCTTGAAAAAAATGTTTTAGAAATTGATCCGACTACTCTTAATAATTTTCAAGTCCCGATAGAATATAGCGGCAGAAACCGAACCCCGATTTTGTTTTTTGGTCCTTTAATTCATAAATTTCAAAAAGCCGAAGTTCCTTTTTTAGGTGGTTGCACTATTGGTGCCAGACCGGTAGATTTTCATGTTAATGCTTATATAGAGATGGGAGCAAAAATTGAATGTTCAGATGGGGTTTATAAAGTAGAAGCAGATGGTTTAAAAGGTACAATTATTCGCTTACCCTATCCAAGCGTAGGAGCGACAGAAAATATTATTATGGGCGCGGTTTTAGCAAAAGGAACAACCGTGATTGAAAATGCGGCCATTGAACCAGAAATTGAAGATTTGGCTTTATTTTTACAATCAATGGGCGCGGTGATTTATCAAGATATTAATCGCACCTGGATAATTAATGGCGTTAATAAATTAAAAGGGAGTTACTATCGGATAATGACTGATAGAATAGAGGCCGCCTCTTTTGCTTCGCTTGCTTTGGCAAACAAAGGAGATATTTTGGTAAAAGGAATCGACCAGCGTTATCTTTTGACATTTCTAAACTGGGTAAGAAAAGTTGGTGGCGATTTTGAGTTGAAAGAAAATGGGATTAGATTTTATTCTGCCAACGGTCTTCGTTCGGCAGTGCTTGAAACTGATGTTCATCCTGGATTTATGACTGATTGGCAGCAGCCATTCACGATTGTTTTGACTCAGGCAAAAGGTGTTTCTATAATTCACGAAACAGTCTATGAAAATCGTTTTGGCTATACTGAAGCTCTAAATAAAATGGGAGCCAAGATTGAACTTACCACTCATTGCTTAGGTTCAAAACCTTGTCGGTTTAGTAATCGCGATTTTTATCACAGTGCAATCATCACTGGTCCAACTGAACTTTCGGCCGCCGAATTAGAAGTACCAGATTTAAGAGCAGGTTTTGCTTATTTAATGGGGGCTTTAATTGCTCAAGGCGAGTCAGTAATAACAAATATTGACAAAGTTGAAAGAGGATACGAGAATATAAAAGAAAGGTTAAAAAATTTAGGAGCAGAAATTGAATAAAATGGTGGCTATGGTGTAATGGTTAGCACGAGAGTCTGTGGAACTCTTGGCGAGGGTTCAAATCCCTCTAGCCACCCCACATTTTCCAGTCAAGTATTTTTAATTATTTTGTTTATCAAGCGAATTCGCCTTCGGTTTTGTTTTTATTAACTTATGAGTTATTTGCCAGAAAAGATGAAGAGCAAGCTCTAAAAAATAAAAAACACTCGTCTAAATTTAGGCGAGTGTTTTTTAAATCATTGGCTATTATTTTCTTTTGAGTAATTTTTTGCGAGTTCTCTCAAATCGGTAGTTTCTAACAAACTCTTCTATTGTGTTAAAGATTAATTTACCTTTTTGATTATAGGTGAAATAGTAGAAAAGAATTAAAGTTAAACCCAAACTAATTAAAAGCATTACTCTTAATGAATCTGCTGGACCGGTTTTAACCGTGGCTGCGCCCAAAACAGTACCGAAAACAATTGTTGATGAATCAGTGACTTTGTCTTGACCAGTAGCCATCGCCTCAGCAGTATTAGTTTGGGTGAGATAGTACCCGGGGGCTGAGCTTAAAGCTTGAAAAGTAATAATCTTAGAATTGCCACGAGAAATATTTCCCAATGATAAACCAGTAGTGGCAATTGTATCAATTTGAACTATACCATTAATCTTAGTAGTTCCATTCATATAAGTTAAACTTGTTGGCAAAATATCTTTAACTGTTACATTGGTTAAATCAGCATCAACAGCAGAAATGGCAAGATAAAATTCGGCTACTTCGCCTGGCGCTAATCTGATAGTCTTTTCATAACTTCTATCACCCCTTGAAAGATTTCTTCCTAATTTAGTTAAGCCGATATTTGTTCCTTCACTTACATAAATTGTTAAAGATTTGCTTACAGAACCTTGAGGACCGTAACAAGTTAAATTATAGGTAGTTTGGCTGGTTGGACTTGTAGATTCATATCCATTAGTTGATCTGCTGCCGCTCCAACCATTTGAAGCAGTACAATAGGTAGCATTGGAAGAAGTCCAACGAAGATAAGTTGCCTCACCTTTAATTAAAGAATATTTATCAGCCCAGAAATCTAGAGTTGGATAATTATAAGATTGACCTTCAATATAAACTGAACAAGAAGCAGTCCCAGTTCTACCTTGAGAATCGCTTACTGTTAAATAAGCCCAGTATGTGCCATTTGAAGAAAAACTGCGGGAGTAATGGGAAGAATTACCACTCGCATATCCAGACCAATCATAATAATAATTTCCAGAGCCATTAGAAACAGAACTAGAAAAAGTTACGCTTTGGTTTACCCGGGCTGGATTAGGAGAGGCCCAGCAGGATACATTTAAAGAAGGAGTTTGGCTAATATTAACGCTTAAATTTCTAAAATCAGTATTAGTTTGACCATAGCAGGTTAAAGTGAAAGTGGTGAGTTGGGCCAGATTATAAACAATAGTTGAACCACTAGTCGCTTTATTGCCTATCCAATATAAATTAGAGGGGTTACTAGAAGCATTGCAATAACTGCAATTCGAAGAATTCCAACTTAAAATTGTATTATCACCCGAAGAAACTGGATTTGGATTAGCAGAAAAATTGGTAATTTGACAGTTTAAAGGTTGCTGACAGTCAGCCTGACAAGCGTTCAATGAAGAGT
>DAOOKJ010000010.1:11535-14254 GCA_035385585.1 Minisyncoccota bacterium
AATAGCCAGTTGAAGACTGATAGCATTGCCAGGTACTAGTGTTACAAGAATAACGTTGAGAAGGCGGAGTATACTGACAGTCAGCCTGACAAGCGTTCAATGAAGAGTAATAGCCAGTTGAAGACTGATAGCATTGCCAGGTACTAGTGTTACAAGAATAACGAATTACAGGTTGAGGAAGAACGGTTATTGTGACTGACCTTATATCATAATTAGAAATAAAATTATAATAACATTTAAGATAAAAAGTAGTAGTTTGAGTTAAATTATTTATTGTTTTATTTCCAGAGAAATTAACAGAAGTATCCCATTGAGAATTTCTTGGTTCAGCATAACCCTGACAAGAATCATAGCCGTTAGCAGACCAGGATAAAACTGTAGAGTCATCATAATTAACAGTTGTTGGATTAGCGCTTAAACTAATTTGTCTTGGAGTTTCTGAGACTGTGACTGAACAGGAAGTGGATTTTGTTTGAGAAGCATTATCAGTAACAGTTAAATAAGCAGTTTTTGTGCCACTATTAGAAAAACTAGTAGTTTTTGGATTGCCAGAGCCAGTTACTGCACCTGACCAAGAATAAGAATAAGGGGAAACTCCGCCAGAAACATTAGCAGTAAAAGTTACATTTTGATTAATCTGGGCTGGATTAGGAGAAGCGGAACAAGATACATTTAAAGAAGGAATTGAAGATACATTTACTGTTGCATTTTTTGTATCTGAACTGGAAGTTCCTTGGCAAGTTAAAGTAAAAGTGGTTGTTTGTGAAAGATAAACGCTTTTTGAGCCGCTTATGCTTACACTTCCGGACCAATAAGAATTATTTGGACTGGCAGAAGCAATACAAGAACTACAATTAGAAGTAGACCAAGTTAGATTGGAGTTACCGCTGCCGGTTAACGAATTAGGATTAGCGTAAAAAGAAGCGATATTGCAAAGAGGAGCGCTTCCTACATAAACAGTTACGCTTTTTGTATCAGAACCGGTATTTCCGGTGCAAGATAAAGTAAAGTTAGTATTTTGAGTTAAATTATAAATAGTGGTATTTCCCGAAATAGATTTTGACCCAGACCAATAAGAATTATTTGGACTAGCAGAAGCAGTGCAAGAATTGCAATTAGAAGTAGACCAAGTTAAATTAGTGGAACCGTTATAGTTAATTGAACTAGGATTAGCAGTGAAACTATTGATAGTACAGGGCTGTGATTGCGTGAAATTCAAAGTTAAAGAACGAGTATCAGAAGCAAAACGTTTCTGAGGATTATAAGTACAAGCGCAATCTCCGGTGTTTTGAGGATCGCACTGCGCCGCATCAACAAAAAGGGTAATACTTGATTGAGAAGCGCAATTACTTAAATTAACTGGGATTTGATATATTTGAGTACCGGTTACAGAATACCAGCCATCGGAACTATTGCTTGATGGTTGATAAAATGAAGTAAAACAAGAAGAATAACTTCTTATCTGAAAACCAATTTTTCTTTGACTAGGACAACTTACTTGAGCAGTAATCGTATAAGGATCGTTAGGATTAATATTAGTGTTGGTGTTTAAAATAGTAAGGTCGCAGATATTAGAAGTTTCAACGCAAGTTGCTGCAAAAGCGGATTTTATTGAACCAAAACTAAAAATCCCGACCCCGATAAAAAGGCCTAAAATAAACAAATAATTAACTTTTTTCATATATTTAAACATATTAAGCATAATTTTAGACTCTGCTTTAATTGTGAGGTAATTATATCATACTTTTAATTTTTTGTCAAATAAAAAGACCCTTCTATTGAAGGGTCATTATTTATTTTTCTTGGTTTCGTTTTTCCTTCACCGTAATAGACTTGAGGATTTCAATTAGAATAGGAATCGAAACGAGAATCGTAAATGGAATCCAATAATGTTGAAACACTAAGTAACTGAGTATGGTGATTGGGATATAAATACCGATACACAATCCTATAAATACTGGACTCATTCTTGTCCTCCTTTTTCTATTTCTTTACCTAGGTTATAGCCGAGATAAAGAAATAGAAATAGTAAACCTATCAAGATCATTTTCATTTTCTACCTCTTTTATTTTTAAAGATTGCAATCAGAGATAGCCCTATTAGGGCTAAGACCAAAACTATAAAACTCAGAGATAAACCCGAACTACGCCACTCTAGGATAATTATACAACACACCAATATACCAAAAGCTATTTTGACAAGTATCATTTTTTACCTCCTTTTCTTTCCTTTCTCTTACCAAGAAAATCAATTATAGCGAGAGAAAGGAAAAAAATAACCACAAACGCTGTCCAGAAAATCATAAGATTTTCTGGACTCTCCATCGCCCAGAGAACTGGGCGAGGAATCATTGCATATATTTCCTCCATTTTTTCTCCTTTCTGCACTTTGACTAATTTTTGGGATGAACTCCCTTTTCTTTATTTTAATTGTCAAAGTGCTAAATATGCCTTATTTTAGCAAATAAAATTACTATTGTCAAGAGAAGAAAAATGTGCTATAATTAAAGAGTCAAAAATGGGAAAATTAAAATAGCAATTTCAAGTTTTTTAGTGTAAAATAAAATTATGAATTTCATCAATTTCTTTTGGCCAACGGAAAAAAACAAAGGGCAGCCTTTCATTATTACCGATAGGGCAATTTCTATTTTTATTTTGCTTTTTCTTTTGGTTAAAGTTATTTTCAGTTTTGAAATTTTAATGTTAAGGCAAACATCGCT
>DAOOKJ010000011.1:0-12997 GCA_035385585.1 Minisyncoccota bacterium
TTAACTAATAAAACTGTCTAGATTTTCTTTCCAACTCTGAGTTGAGGTGTGAATAACTCGGCCGACAAAAAGTTGACGAAGCAATCTTAGTTCAGGAATTTTACTAATGGCAATTTTATATTTCAAATATTCCGGTTTTTCTAAATCCTCTTCTTTAAGATAAATTGGTTCTCGACGAAAATTTATCTCTAGCATACAGCGGTTAAATTTTTTAACCAAATCATTTAATTCTTCTCCTAGAGGAACTTTAAATAAATAGGTAGCCTTGCCTCCACTTTCAATAGTTGAACCTGCCTCCATCACTAAGAAATTTTCTCCCTTGTTAGAAGAAATTGGCATTAAAAACCAAAGATACTCGCCGGTTAAATCTCCCATTAAATCTCTTTTAATCCCAATAAAAATTTGGTCACTTTTAGATAATGCTTTAAGGTAATCATAGTATTCTTTAATTCCAATTTTTATCAACTCTTTTTCTAGTCCTTGCCAAATGCCAGAGAAAATTTTATCCAATTCGTTTTTTTCCACTGCTCGGCCATCTTTTAAAAGTTCGGCGGCTTTTTGAAGAGACAAGGGGTCTAATTCTGGCAAAATTTCTTTAAGAATTGCCTGAGTTTTTAAAGATAATTCTGCTATGGCTTCTTTTAGAACTTTGTCCAGAATATCAAATTTTTCTCCAAAATGAGATAAAATTAAAAAACTGAATTCGGTTTTAATTGAAATCTGATAATTTTCGTCTTTGAATTCAATAATTTCGCTATAAGGAATTCTAATTAAATCGCCTTGCTCTGGTTTTATTATCAATCCAGTATCACAAATCTCAACTTCGGCTTTACCAAAACGTCTTTTTCCGTTCTCTTCATAATTATATTCACCCTCTAAACCGCTCTTTCTCACCTTCTCTTCCATTAAAAGTTCTGTCTTGATTATCTCCTGGCGAAGTTTAGAAAAAACTCTGGCAAAATCATCATATTGATAACCCAAATTTGAAATAACTGCTTTTTCTCCGCCAGAAAGCGATAAATATATTTTATAATCTTGAGCAAAAAAATCACTAATATCCCTTAAGAAAAAAGTAAACGCTTTGCCATTCTTTAAAATCAAAGAAAGTTTTTCTTCATCAAGAATAAATTGCGCTTCGCCATTTTCAATTTCTTTCCCAGTTTCGTCAATTAAAGTAAAACTTCCATTAATCTGAAATATTACTTTTGGTGCTTTCTTTTTTTGATCTTCGGCTTTCTTATTATTTTTACTCTTTCCTTGTTCTGATATTATCTTTTGTATTAGTTCCGGTTCTAAAAAATTATCGTTTGTTTGTTGATTATTGTTTTCCTCCATATATAAAAAGACGATATTTATCCTATTTTTTCTCCGCAATTTCCGCAAAATCTTGTGCCAATTGGATTTTTTGCTCCACATTTTGGACAAACCACCAATTCCAAAGAAGCGCCGCAATTAACGCAATATTTTCCTGTGCCTGCTGGTTTTCCGCAGACAAGACAAATTGTTTGTCTGGCTTCAATTTCGCCGGTAAAAACTTGAGTGGCGGCTGCTTTTTCTTCTATATCTTCGGTTCTTTTTTTGGCTCTGGCAGCCGCTACTTCAACAGATTCTCTGGGCGCGCAAGAAACACATAAATTTTCTTGTTCATTCCAACAATTTTCACAAACCCATCTGGTGCATTTAGGACAACGATAAAAATGGGCTTTTGCTTCGGCTTGGGCCTGGGCAAAAGCAAGGTCATGCTCTTTGCGCCATTGGGGTGACATTTGAGAAAAACTTTCACTGATTGCTTCGGTTCCTCTTTCAACTCCATAACCTATATTATATTTTCCAGTCATTTGTGAAGCGGCGCCAAAAATTCCTCCAATAGTTTTAAATATTCCTTTTGTTTTATAAGTTTTTGAAGGGATAAATTTGGTTTGGTAACCTTCATTGCAATTAGCACAATTAAACGTAAATTGAAAACCAGCTTCAGTGCTGTCGTCAGTATAATTGTCAGTAAAAGGCTGAAGAGTCATAAGATTTTTTAAATTATTTTAACTTTTTTTATGGCGCTAATTCTCGAGCCCGCTGCATATACTTTTGGGCAACCTCTTGAAGATGCTGAGGATCTTCTTGAAGCATCTCGCTATAAGCCTGAACCTGTTCTGGAGTAACTCCATATTTTGCGAATAATTCTTTTTCTTTGGCTACCCAGGCAGCAGGATTAGTGCTACTGTAATAGGTGGTATGAGCCATTATCTCAATGAAAATATCGTCGTTCATTTTGCCAATATCGCCTGTTCCAGTTGGTTCACTAGTAACACTACCTTCAGTTCCAGCGCCACCTGTTTCTTCTGTCGAAGGTGTAATTGCAGGAACTGTTTCTTGTCCGCCTTTTTTTGAAACATTCAAACCAAAAATAACGCCAATGACAACAACCACGACAACGATAATAACCGGTATCAGATATTTTTTCATAAGTATTTTTTAATTTAATTTTTTGTTCCTGCCCATCTTTTTACCAATCCACATCTTTCTATCTTTTTTGTTCCTCTTATCTTTTTGAACCAAACAGATAAACGCGAAAAGCACAGACAGGCAAAAAGATGGGCAGGTGAATCGACCTTTTTATTTAACTTTTTTCAAGGATTTTCCGCATTTAATGCATTTATCACTTAATGGAGGTTGTTCTTGACCACAATAAGGACATTTTACTATTAACCGCGCTCCGCAATCTTCGCACTGGTCGCCAAAAAATGTTATTTTTCCGCAATATGGACAGACAATCCTTAAATTCTGGCCGCATTTAGAACATACTAACCATTCTTTTTCCACTGGCTCGTGACATTTAGGACAGCGCATTGGTCCCAAAGGATTGCTTTTCCCGCAGAAAGGACAAACAGTGGAATCTGGCGGAATTAATTCTCCACAATATTTACAAGGATGTTTATAACCAACAGTTGGTTTATTTGCTTCTTGGGTGCCAGTTGGTGTATAAGGAGGAGTAATTTCTCCTGTCCCTTCCCCTGAAAAAGCCAAATAACCAGGAACAATTAAATTTATAATCGGCACGATGATTAAAATTCCCCACCAATTTGGTTTATTTCTTTTTTCAGCAATTGCCATCCAAATAATGATTATCATTACGATGTTAACAAGTGGAATCAAAAGCAAAACAAACCACCATAATGGTTTTTGAGCAATTTGAATCATCAAAAATACATTGGCAATTGGAATCCAAGCCATCCAACCATTGGGAGTATTGGTCTTATTGGCGATTATTTGTAAACAAAGAGCAAAATAAATGTAAAAAGCCAACCAAACCAATAAATACCAGCCACCAAACCAACCTCCTATTCCTATCAAAGAAAACCATTTCCACCATTCTCCTTCTCCTTTAAAAACACATTTTCTTTCTTGACAAACAAATCCTTCTAGGCAATCGGAATTTCTTAAACATTCTTCTATAACAGTTTGGCAAGAGTCATCAACTAAACATTGCTCCTCTTTGTCGCAATTTTCTGGTTCACAAGTTCTTACTTGATGTCTTTCATTTTCTTTGCAATTTCCTCCTTGACATTCTTCATTTATCCAGGCTGAACATTGACAGCCACTTGTTTTAACACACTTTCCTTTTTCACACTTATATCCTTCACCGCAATAAGCCATTGACGACCATTCCAAACATTTATCATCATCAAAATTCCCGCATTTCTGATAATTAAAATTATCAAAACATTGAGTTTGACCAATGCTACAGGTGTCTTGACAAGGAGAAATAACAGTAACCGTAGTGGGAGGAACAACAGTTGTGGGCGGAAGTTTTGTTGAAGTTGTTGGGGAAATGATAGTTGTAGGTGGAGCTTTTGAACATGCGCTATTACAATCTGATGTCTCGTAGCAAATCTTGGTCGTGGCTTTTTGACATTCAGTCAAAGAAGAATATTCGCCAGCCATCTCACATCTTTCCTCTTTACAAACAAAAAATTTAGTCAGAGAACCACTCTTTTTTATATCCAATTTATAACTAAGAACCTCACCGGTAATAGATGATGCCGGACTAACTCCTATAAAAATAGTAGTATCTGCGGCAGGAGTTAAAGAAAGATTGACTATCGCTCCTGGATTGGTAGATGATTTCTCATCAATTGATTCCCTATTAAAATTAAATAGTTCTAAACTAATTGCATCTGTTGCTGGCGGAGTTGCTTTAAATGTGTAAGTTATTCCTTTTTCTACTGAAATTTTATAATAATCTTTCAAATCATCCCCTTTTGGAGTCATGGCGGGATAATAACCAGCCAAATAACCCTGATGTTCTCCAATTCCAATATTTATGGCTTTCTCAAAAGTATCACCGGCATCAGTGAGAGAATTTGCATCATAATAGTTAATCAGAAAAAAATTTAGAATAAAATCTATTGGTCCAAAAGACTCGTTAGATACTTTTAAATAGAAAGTATGGATACTTTTTTCTGAGTTTGGCAACCAATGAACAAATTCATTACTAAATTGCAATTCTTCTTTTTCATCGTTATAAAGGATTAATTCTACATTACCAGTGTTAACTTCGACTTTAATTTCTTGTCCAGCACCTCCTTGAAGACGGTAAAACCTCGCATCTCCTTCTGAAAAAGAACCTTGATATTTTCCAGAAATAAGCGGGGTTGCAGTATCAAAATTGCTTCCGCCGGTTGGCAAAGCGCTTTGAGCAAAAACAGGGCCCAAACCGCCAGCCAAAAACAAAAACAAAACAAAAGAACTAACGATTATTTTTTTATCGCCAAACAAAAATTTTTTAACCATATTTTTGTTTAAAATTTAATGATTCGGCCTTAAATTGAAAGAAACTTTGCCTCTTAATAAAATTATATCAAAATTTTTGTTGTCAAGCAAAATAAAAAAAACTAGTGGGCGACGTAGGGATTGAACCTACGACCTCGTCTTTATCAGAGACGCGCTCTACCACTGAGCTAGTCGCCCAAAAAATCGCAAAATAAATTATTAACAATATATCATCAACTATCGTATCTGAGCGCGATTTGGCTTTCAATCGAAAGGCGTTCTTCCCGGAAAATATTTTTTATTTTGACAATCAAGGTATTTTCCCATTGAAAGCCAAGACTTTGGCTTTCAGCTCACTGAACTATGTGTCCAAAATAACGGAGAACTGTTCTCCTTTACTTTTGAATATCTTTAAAAATTTCTTTTGCCTTATCAATATCTAGATGATCAACATTAGTGGCAGGAGGCAATGGTTTTAACAATAAATTAATATTTTTGATTAGAAAAGTCAAACTAAAAAAAACGAAAACAACTAAAATAATAATTGAAAACGCAACTATTAAAATCAAAAACAGGTTATAACGGCTGGTATTTTTATTATTGTCTTCCATAATTATCTTAAATAAATTCTTCCGACTATTTTGACTTCGTAAGAGGCGGGAATAAATTGGGTAATAGTTTGCCCATCTCTTTTTATTTTTACGCTTGAGGCTGGATTGGTCTGATTTAATTCTATTTTTTCCAATCTTAAACTAAAAAAAGATTTATCTATTTCCTCAAGCCATTTAATTAAATTATCAATTCGGCCGCTTATTATTAAATTAAAATTATAACTTTGGGGTTCGGCTGCGGTTTCTTTATTTAAAGTGCCAAATCGAAAACTAAAATTCAAATTATATTTTTCTGCCAATGATTTTAAATTGTTTTCTAAGTTAACGGTTTCTGCTTCTGATGGTAAACTTTGTTTTAATTTTAAAAGATAAGGTTCTGCTTCTTTAAGTTCTTTTTCAAAAGTTTGAATTTTTGCCATTATTAATTGTTTGTTGAGTATCTCTTGTTTATAATTTTCTATTTTATTGTTTCTTTTTACAATGTCATTTCTAAAATAAATAAAAAGGCCCACTAATAAAATTATCGCCAATAAAGCCAGGCCAATAGCAGTTAAAAGTCTTTTTTGAAAAAAAGTAAGTTTCTTTTTTGCCATTTATAAGTAGTATTTTATTATAGCAAACTATTTTTCTCTTGCCAAATCAAAAAATTTTGTTAATAATAGAAAAGATGGACCCCACCGAAGAAAAAATTTATTTGAATGGTCTAAATATTCTATATCGGGATTCTTATCCGAAGCTGTTTTCTTTTATCAAGGATTATCTTGAACAAGAAAAACTTCCTTCTTTCAAAACTATTTGGCGCTCTTTAACCTATAAAGAAAGACAAAAAATCAATTTAGAAAAAGAATGGCAAAAGTTAGAAAAAGAAAAAATTGATTTAATTCCGATTAACTCTTCTCTTTTTCCCTTTCTTTTAAAACAAATTCCCTATCCACCCTTGGGCATTTATTTTCAAGGAAATTTAATTTTTGATTTTCCGGCAATCGCGGTTGTTGGCACCAGAAAAGCGAGCCTTTACGGCAAATTAGTAACAGAAAAAATCGTTAAAGAATTAGTTTTGTGCGGATTTACAATTGTAAGCGGTCTGGCTTATGGAATTGATTCTTTCGTTCATAAAGACACCCTCCTAAATAAAGGAAAAACAGTCGCAGTTCTGGCTTCTTCCGTAGATAAAATTACTCCCATTTTTAATAAATCTCTGGCAGCAAAAATACTTCAAGATGGCGCCATTGTAAGCGAATACCCATTGCATACTAATGCTCTCAAACAAAATTTTCCTTGGCGAAATAGAATTATTTCCGGATTAAGTCTGGGCACTCTGGTGATTGAAGCAAAAGAAAAAAGCGGAGCTTTGATTACCGCGAATTTTGCTTTAGAGCAAAATCGTCAAGTTTTTGCCATTCCTGGTTCTATTTTTAATCAGAATTCCCTTGGCACTAATAATTTAATTAAAAGCGGAGCGAAATTAGTAAATAAAATAGACGATGTTTTAGAAGAACTGCCAATAATTTATCAAGAAAAGAAACAAAAAGAAAAAAGCGAGTTTCTTAATAAAAGCAATTTTCTTACGGCAAAAGAAAAATTAGTTTTTCAAATATTAAAAGAAGACGAAGGAGTTTGCCTTGACAAAATTCTAGATTTGACTAATCTTAAAACAAACGAAGCTATGGTAATTTTAACTGAATTGGAATTAAAAGGATTAATTAAAGAAATCAGCCAAGGAAAATACATTAAAATATAATCCACATGAATTTAATTATTGTTGAATCGCCAACTAAAGCCCAAACCATTTCTTCTTTTTTAAAAGATGATTTTAAAGTTGTCTCTTCAAAAGGCCATATCAGAGATTTACCAAAATCGACTCTTGGAATAGATATAGAAAATAATTTTACTCCCCATTATATAATTCCTGTAAAAGCAAGAAAGACAGTTAATCAACTGAAAAAAGAAGCAAAAAAAGCGAAAAAAATAATTTTAGCCACTGATGAAGATAGAGAAGGCGAAGCAATCGCTTGGCATATTGCCCAAATTTTGAATTCTGATGAAATTAAAAACTTCGAGCGAATTGTTTTTCACGAAATTACCAAAGAGGCAATTGAAAAAGCCCTCCAAAACCCTCGGGAAATTGATATCTCTTTGGTTAATGCCCAACAAGCAAGAAGAATTTTAGACAGACTTGTTGGCTATGAACTTTCTCCTTTTCTGTGGAAAAAATTATTTAGAGGATTATCAGCAGGAAGAGTCCAGTCCCCAGCTTTAAGATTAATTGTTGAAAGAGAAAAAGAAAGACAATCTTTTAAACCAGAAGAATATTACACCCTTGAAGCGCTTTTTTACAAAGACAAAAAAGACCAAACAACTGCAGCCTTGCTTTTTAAAATCAATGACAAACTGCTCTCAAAGAATGGAATTAAAACTAAAAGTCAAGCAGAACAAATAAAAAACGAAATAGATAAAAATACCGGCACAGTTTTAGAATTTAAAAAAGAAACTTCAAAGCGTTCGCCTTTGCCTCCTTTTATCACTTCAACATTGCAGCAAACTGCCTTTCAACTTTTCCGCTACTCAGCCAAAAAAACAATGCAAATTGCCCAATCGCTTTATGAAGGAAAAAAAATTGGCGAAGAAACATTTGGTTTAATCACTTATATGAGAACTGACTCTTATCACTTGTCTGAAACAGCCTTAAAAAATTGTCATCAGTTTATTCATCAAAATTTTGATAAAATTTACTGGCTTAACACCTTCAGGACTTTTAAATACCGCTCACGGCTCGCTCAAGAAGCCCACGAAGCTATCAGGCCTACTGAACCAAACCTTACTCCTGATAAGGTAAAACCGTATTTGAGCAAAGAAGAGTATAATCTTTATGAACTTATCTGGCGGAGATTTATCGCTTCCCAGTTAAAAGAAGCGGAAATAGAAAGAACAGAGGTTATTATAGAAGTAAAAACAGAAAATAATAAATATTTTTTCAAAAGCACTCTCTCTAAATTAACTTTTGACGGCTTTTTCAAGGTTTATCCTTACAATAAACCGAAAGAAATTGAAGGCGGTTTCCCTTCCCTTTTTCCAAGGGACGTGCTTTTTATTAAAGAAATAAATCTTAAACAGCATTTCAGTCAACCGCCTCCTCGCTACAACGACGCTTCTTTAATTAAAACTTTAGAAAACTACGGCATTGGCCGGCCATCAACTTATGCCCCAATAATAAGCGTTTTATTTGAGAGAGGGTATGTTGTCCGCGACGAGAACAAAAGTTTAATGCCAACCGAAATTGGCGTCTTGGTGGCAGATCTGTTAACTCAACATTTTCCCCAAATCATTGATTACAATTTTACGTCTTTTTTAGAAGAAGAACTTGATAAAATTGCTCTCTCAAAAACCGATTGGCTCAAAGTAGTTAAAGATTTTTATTTCCCTTTTAAAAAGAATTTGGAACAAAAATACAGCGAGGTTTCCAAGGAAGATTTTCTGCCAAAAGAAAAAATTGATGAAAAATGTCCATTATGCGGCAATGACTTGATAGTTAAATATGGCAAATATGGCAAGTTTATCGCCTGCTCAAATTGGCCAAACTGCAAATACACTAAATCTTTAAATAACAATGAACTTGATTTAGTATGTCCAATTTGTAAAAAAGGAAAAATAGTTTTAAAAAGAAACAAAAAAGGAAGGTTTTTTTACGCCTGTTCGAAATATCCTGATTGTAATTTTGCCTCATCGTTAAAACCAACTGGCGAATTGTGTCCGATCTGCCAAAGTTATCTGGTTGAAACAAAAACAAAAATAAAATGTTCGAACAAGGATTGTTCTTATGAACAACCAAAAAAACAAAATTAAAAAACAGATTGTTGAGAATTTAGAGTTGAATTTCGGCAAATTAGAAGAAAAAGACAAAGAACTGCTGAAAAAGGCTTTTGAATGGGTAGAAACTTATCATTCAAATCAAAAACGGTTAACCGGTGAATCTTTTATCAATCATCCTTTAAGAGTCGCTCTGACTCTTTCTTTGATGAAATTAGATATAAATTCAGTCATTGGCGGACTGCTGCATGATATCATAGAAGACGGTGGAGTAGAACTTATCTCTCTTAAAAAAAATTTTAATGAAGAAATTGCTTTTTTGGTGCAAGGGGTAACAAAGATAAGCAGTTTAAATTATAAAGAAACTTTCTCAGATGAAGAAGCGGAAAATTTCCGAAATATGATTCTTTCAATGAGCAAAGATTTAAGGGTGATTTTGATTAAATTGGCTGACCGTTTAGACAATCTGAAAACTTTGTGGGTTTTGGACAAAAAAACGCAAAAAATCAAGGCCCTGCAAACTTTAGAAATCCTTGCGCCAATCGCTTATAGACTGGGATTAACAAAAATAGGCGCTCAACTCGAAGATTTATCTTTCCCTTACGCCTATCCTCAAGAATACAGACTCACTAAAACTTTAAGCGGCAAAAGACAAAAAGAACTGGAAAATTATCTAAAGAAAATAGTCCCTTTAATAGAAAAAGAATTAAAAGACAACAATTTAAAACCAATAAATATAAAATATCGGGCGAAACATCTTTATAGCATTTGGCGGAAACTCCAAAAAGAAGATATGGATATCACAAGAATCTATGACTTGGTGGCAATAAGAATTATTTTTCAAACGGTTGAAGAGTGCTATTCTGCCTTGGGAGTCATTCATCAGTATTATAAGCCAGTGCCCAACCGCTTTAAAGATTATATTGCTTTGCCAAAACCAAATGGCTACCGCTCTCTTCATACAACTGTTTTCACCAAAGAAGGAAAAGTATTAGAAATTCAAATCAGAACCCAAGAAATGGATGAAGAGGCGGAATGGGGCATTGCCGGTTATTGGTTTTATCAACTGCTAAAAGATTCAAAAATTTATAAAAAAAGAAAAGGATTTCAAATTCCTAGACATCTTAATTGGTTAAATCAAATTAAAAAATGGAAAGATTCTTTTTCTACTTCCAGAGATTTTTTAGAAGCAGTAAAAATTGATTTCTTCAAAAATAGAATTTTTGTTTTGACGCCGAAAGGAGACATTATTGATTTGCCCGAAGGAGCGACACCAATTGATTTTGCTTACCAAATTCACAGTGAAATTGGCAATCATGCCATAGGCGCCAAAGTCAATGACAAAATTGTTCCGTTAGATTATAAACTTCAGTCAGGAGAAGTGGTGGAAATTATTACTCAGAAAAATAAACTCCCATCGCCATCCTGGTTAGAATTCGTTAAAATGACTGATACAAAAAAGAAGGTTCAACAAACTTTAAAGAAAACGAAAATTCTTCCTCTTCAGTCAAAAAAGAATTTTATTTGCCGATTAGAAATTTTAGCGGAAAATAAAGTTGGCCTTTTAGACCTTGTTTCTAATCTCATCGCCAAACAAAACATTAATATTATAGAACTTAATGGAAAAACAATTAAAAATAAGGCTTTCTTAACTTTTAAATTAAAAATTAAATATTTTTCTCATTTAGAAACTCTTTTAAAACATCTAAAGCAATTAAAAGAAATCAAAGAAATTAAAGTTGATTATCGCTAAAATTTTCTGGATTTTGCTTGGCAGCTAAAAGTTTTTCCATTATTAAATACAGATCTTTTTCAGAAAAAAATTTTACTTCAATTGCTCCTTTTTCGCCATTCTTTTTAATTTTTACCGGCATCTGAAGAAAACTCTCCAATTTTTCCTTAAATTCTAAAACTTCCGGTTCTAAATTTGATTCTTTAGAACGGCTTTTATAATTATTTTTAGACGCAATGGTATTTAAATAATGTTGGGCTAACTCTATTGCTTCCCGGCCAGTTAAATTTTTTGCTAGAATTTCTTTTAAGAAAATCCTCCTTTTTTCCGGATTATTAAATAAAAGAATCGCCCGAGCGTGACCTTCGTTGATTTTTCCTTCCTCTAAATATTTTTGAGCTTCTAATGGAAGTTGAAGTAATCTTAAAGTATTGGCAATTACTTCCCTTGATTTTGATAATCTTAAAGCCAAAGCCTGCTGGGTCAAACCATATTCATTTATTAATTTCTGAAAAGCTCGGGCTTTAGAAATAGGATTTAAATCTTCTCTCTGAATATTTTCAATTAGAGCCATCTCTAAATGATTTTCTTCAGAAATTTCTTTTTTAATAATCACTGGAACAGTTGGTAAATTTAAAAGTTTTGCCGCTTTGAGTCTTCTTTCACCGGCAATCAGTTGATAAAAAACAATTTCTCCAGAAGGGGTTTCTTCTTCAATTCTGGTAACAATTAAAGGCTCCAGAATTCCATATTCTCTAATAGAATCTGCTAATTCCTGTATTGATTCGTCTTGAAATTTTTTGCGGGGCTGATGAGGATTTGGTTTGATTTTTTCTGGTTCAATATAAAAGATTTTTTCCTCCCTCCCTTCAGAGAAGAGAAACTTATCTTGTTGTTTCCTTTCTAATAAATCTCCTTGTTCCTTTTCAATTCTAAAATCTTTCTGAAAATCAGAAGTCAAAGAATCTAACGAAGAAGAATTCTTTTCTTCTTTTTCTCTAGTCTCTTTTAAATCCTGAGGATAATTTATTAAAGAATCATTAACCTTATCCTCTATTCTTTCCTCTAAACCTCCTGAAGTAGTTCCTTGTTTTTTAGGAGGAATTAGAGCATTGATTCCCTGACCTAAATTTATATTATCATTCATAGTGGTTTGAAAATGACGGAGAACTGTTCTCCGTTACTTTGCTCTCTAAAAGAGAGATTAATTCCTGAGTTAAGTTTTTATATGCTCTGGCGCCACTTGAATTAGAATTATACAGTAAAATTGGTTTGCCAAAAGCCGGGGCTTGAGCCAAATCAATATTTCTGGGGACAACACTATTAAAAACATAACCCGGAAAATGTCTTAAAATATGTTTTGTCACTAATCTATCTAATTTATTCCTTTTATCGTACATTGTCAAAACTGCTCCTAAAATTTTTAAGTCTTTATCTAAGTTTCTTCTTATTAAATCAATGGTTGAAATAAGCTGAGATAATCCTTCTAAAGCATAAAACTCGGTTTGAATCGGAATTAAAACGTATTCAGAAGCAACTAAACCATTGATTGTCAAAAGCCCCAAAGATGGTGGCAAATCAATAATAATATATTGATAATAAGGCACTATTAAAGCCAAAATTTCTTCCAATCTTCTTTCCTTGTTTTCAAAAGAAAGTAATTCCACCTGGGCGCCGATTAAATCAGGAGAAGAGGGCAAAACATCCAAGCCAAAAATATCAGTTTTTTGAAGCGCCTCTTTTATTAAACCCTGTTTAATCAAAAGGTGATAAACATTTTTCGAAAGGTTTTTGTGATTAATTCCCAAACCAGAACTGGCGTTTGCCTGCGGGTCTAAATCAACCAAAAGAGTTCTTCTTCCCAAAGCAGCCAAATACGCTGAAAGATTAATAGCGGTTGTTGTTTTTCCCACTCCTCCTTTTTGATTGCAAATTGAAATGAGATAGGACATAGAATTTACTAGCAACTTACAACTTATAACTAAACATCAAGTTTTTAATCTTTTATTTTTTATTTATTATTTATTATTATACTCTGAAATTTTCTATTTTTCTAATAAACTTGAAAATAGGAACTAAA
>DAOOKJ010000012.1:0-10447 GCA_035385585.1 Minisyncoccota bacterium
CCAATTAGGAGATGGTACTAATACAAATACTAATACCCCAGTTTCTGTTTTAAACTTATCAAATGCAGTAGCAATATCAGCAGGAGATAGTCACACCTGCGCCCTATTATCAGATGGTTCAGCAAAGTGTTGGGGAAAGAATGACTTTGGCCAATTAGGAGATGGTACTAATACAAATACTAATACCCCAGTTTCTGTTTCAAACTTATCAAATGCAGTAACAATATCAGTAGGACTTATTCACACCTGTGCCCTATTATCAGATGGTTCAGCAAAGTGTTGGGGAAATAATGACTTTGGCCAATTAGGAGATGGTACTAATACAAATACTAATACCCCAGTTTCTGTTTCAAACTTATCAAATGCAGTAGCAATATCAGCAGAATTTATTCACACCTGCGCTGTATTATCAGATGGTTCAGCAAAGTGTTGGGGAGGGAATAACTTTGGCCAATTAGGAGATGGTGTTATTATTAAAACAAACACTCCAATTTCTGTAATCAATTACAATTTAGATGGAAGATATGATAAACAAAATGGAATTCCTGCAACGATTCAAAAAGCCCCTTATTTTGAAGAAATTTATTTCATTCGTAAATATGCTTCTCTTGAACCAACTTTTAATTCAGCTGGAAATGAAGAAGAGGTAGTGTTGAATCGATCTCCTAATAATCCTTCTTCTTTAGGTCCAGCTAATTATGTTGATGGCTCTTGGGGAAATGACAATATTCCAACTTTAGAATTTACTCAATCTGATCCCGATACTGAAAACACGGTAAAATACAGAATTGAAATAGATGACAACGCTGATTTTAGTTCTCCAACTGTTGATTACACTTCAGTATTATTAGCTCAAGGAACAACTTCTTTTACTGTTGGTCAGGCTGCTGGGGGTGGAATCTATACTAAAGGAAATGAAGGTCAAATATTAGCTGATTCAACCAATTATTATTGGCGGGTAATGTCAGAAGATAATCATGGCGCCACTTCTTCCTGGATTACAGCTAATTCCGGAAACATTGCTTTTAAAATTGATACCGTAGCACCAACTAATGTCGGAATTTCCTCAGTTATTGATAATACAGCTAATAAACTTACTATTACTGCTTTAACTGCCACTGATTCTCTTTCTGGTTTACATTCTTCACCTTATTGGTTTGAAGAAATTTCAGGAAATCCTGGTGCTTCTAGTTCTAATAATTGGCAAACCTCAACTAATTTTATTGACGACGGATTGTCAGCTAATACTCTGTATACCTATCAAGTTAAAGTTAGAGATGCTGCTGGTAATGAGTCGGCTTTTTCTACTCCTTTTTCTAAATATACTTTAGCCAATATTTCTTCAGATTTGATTTTAATTTCAAATTCTCAAACTCAGATTATCGCTTCTTGGCAGGCAAATAATAATCCTCCTGGAACTGAATATTTTTGTGAAAATGTCACTGCTGGTACCAATTCTGATTGGATAACTTCTTTATCTTGGGTTTCTTCTAATCTAACTTGTGGTACAACTTATTCCTTTAGGGTAAAAGCTCGAAACAAGGAAGGAGTAGAAACTGATTTTGTCAGTGAAGTCAGTCATTCGACTCAGGGTTGTTCATCATCTGTTGGCGTTCAAATACCTTCTCAAGGGCATATATCTCCAACAACTCCAGCCAGTGGCCCCCGAGTTTTAATTAACAATGGCGCAGAGTATACTGATAGTCTAATCGTAAATCTTACTTTATTTGGTGGACTAGATGTTATCAGAATGGCGATTTCAAACAATCCAGGATGTAGAGATTTTGATTCAACTAGTCAAATTCCTTATCAATCTTCTTACCAATGGAATTTGTGTCAAGGTATGGATAGTTGTCCAGAAGGTGAATACATTGTTTGTGTTAAATTTTTCAATTCTCGGGGTACAGCCTCAGCAGCTGTTTCTGACAGCATTATTTATAAAAGAAAAACCGAAGTGTCAAAAGAAAAAAAGTCAGTCTTACAGCCTTCAATTATTGAAGAAGCGCTAGAAGTTTTTAAACCCTTAATTCCTGAATTTCTAAAACCAAAACCAGCAGAAGAAATAAAGCCATCAGAAATTTCTATTGAAGAACTAGAACCAAAAGAAGCACCAGTGAAACTTAGTGGTAAAAAGCAAGTATTACCTTTAAGGCCGATTAAAGAATTTATTTTAATACCTATACTAGTGGTTGTACTTATTGTAGTTACATTTCTTTTCCGGTATTTTTTATAGACACAGAAGATGAGAGGAACTTTTGAAATTTTAAGAAAATTAAGGACTAAAAACGAAAAGCCAAATTAAAAATAAATAAATCAAAAATAATTTTACTAATTGTCATTTCTCCCTGTACTTCCTAGTGCTAGTAAGCCCCTAATAAGAATCACTTTTATGGATTAACCAATCTTAGACATATTAGTAAATATTAAAATTTTAAAAATCACGACTTTTGTATTCCATCATAAAAGTGAAGGCGAGTTCTAAAATACTTTGACTCTAATGTAAAAGCCTCATTTAATGAGGCTTTTTATTTTTAGATAAATGATAGAGTAAATTAGAATTTTAAGTAACTTTGTGATAGAATGTTTTAAATTTAATTTTTAAGAAAATGCCAGAGAATCTAGGAGAACAATTTCTTCATCAGCAAAATCCTGAACTTCATAAATCAGAGTATGTTCAGCACGAAAAGGAAAGATTAAAAAGAGCTGGAAAGGAAGTTTCTCAAAAGCCAGCAGAAGAGATTGCTAATTGGATGAAACTTTTAGAAAGGACTCATTTAGGCCATCGTGATGATCCAGAAGTTTTAAACAGAATCAAGGAATCTTATCATAAAAAATATCTTATTAAACCTGAGGATATTCCTGAGAGCTATTTTGATAATCAAAGAAGAATAGCTCGGGAACTTGGTTATGGAGATATCGAGATTACAGACGAGATGAAACAAGAAGCAGCAGAAACTATTAGAGCTGACCAAAAAGCCACTCTAGATCTCTGGCTTGATTATTTTCTTTCTCCTGATTCTGATAGTTATCCGATGTGGGCAAAATACTGGGCTTTTGAAGGAATGACTAAACTTGGTTCTTATGATAAAGAAAAGCATGTTTTTAGTAGAAGAGATAAAAATACTGTTGCTCCTTATCCTGATTTGAATCGGGAAGCCTTAGCTTATGTGCTTGATGCTATAATTAAAAAAGCTAATCAAGAAAATATTCCTTTGGATCAAGAAAATCCAGAATTTCAGAAACTGCTTCAAGGTGCTAATTTTGGCAAACTCTATAGCTGGGCTATAGAAAAAGTCACCCCTACAGAAGAGAATGAACTTTTGGAAATAAGAGGAAAGTGGGTTAAATATCCTCAGGGTTCTGATCCAACTCCTTTAGTGGAATCTTTACAAGGACATGGTACTGGTTGGTGTACTGTTGGAGAACATACTGCCAGAAAGAAGCTCCAAAAAGGAGATTTCTATGTTTATTATTCTTATGATAAAAATGGTAAGCCTACTATTCCTAGAATTGCTATCAGAATGGAAGGAAAAAGAATTGCAGAAGTCATGGGTATTGCTCATGAGCAGAATCTTGATCCTCAGATTGCTCAAACAGATATTTTAACAAACAAATTAAAAGAGTTTGACATAGAAGGCAAAAGATACCAGAAAAGATCTGATGATATGAAAAAACTCACTGAGATTGAGAAAAAACACAAACAAGGAATTTCTCTTTCAAAGGAAGAATTAAGATTTCTTTATGAAATTGATGAGGAAATAATTGAAGGATTTGGGTTGTATAAAGATCCCAGAATAGAAGAAATCATAGAACAGAGAAACATAAGAAAAGACTTAGCTTTTGCTTTAGATTGTACAGAAGAAGAAATCAGTCTTACTAAAGAAGAAGCTTTAAAAGGAGGAATTAAATATCATTATGGATATTTAGATTTAAGGTATTTCACCTCTGCTAAAGATCTTACTTTACCAGAATCAGTAGGAGGAGGTCTCTATCTTGACAGCCTTACCTCTGCTGAAGGTCTTATTTTACCAAAATCAATAAGAGGGGGACTTGTTATGAGAAGTCTTACCTCTGCTAAAGGTGTTATTTTCCCAGAATCAATGTCAATAGGAGGAAGTCTTGATCTTAGTAGTCTTACCTCTGCTGAAGACCTTACTTTACCAGATTCAGTAGGAAGAGATGTTAATCTTAGAAGGCTTATCTCTGCTAAAGGCCTTATTTTACCAAAATCAATAGGAGGAGAGCTTTATCTTAACAATCTTACTTCTGCTGAAGACCTTACTTTACCAGATTCAGTAGGATGGCATGTTTATCTTGGTAGTCTTACCTATGTTAAAGGCCCTACTTTACCAAAATCAACAAGACCAAAATCAATAGGAGGAGATCTCTATCTTAACAGCCTTACCTCTGCTGAAGGTCTTATTTTACAAGAATCAATAGGAGGAGATCTTGATCTTAGCCGTCTTACCTCTGCTGAAGGTCTTACTTTACCAAAATCAATAGGAGGAAATCTTTATCTTAGAAGCCTTACCTCTGCTAAAGGCCTTATTTTACCAAAATCAATAGGAAGAGATCTTTTTCTTGACAGTCTTACCTCTGCTGAAGATCTTATTTTACCAGAATCAATAGGAGGACATATTTATCTTTATAGTCTCGATGATATAGAAAAAGACAAACTTAAACAAAGATATCCTCAATTAGCTGATAAGATTATATAGTTTTATTCTTAAAACCTAACCAGCTGTTTAAAAGTTAATTTTTAGTTGATTTTTTTTACTTTATTTCTGAAAAACAGGTTCTAACATCCTCTATTAATCTCTGCCCTGAACTACGTAGGGTTCATGGCCATAAACCCAACGTGGTTTATGGTCCTGTAAAAAGCCTCATTAAATGAGACTTTTTGATTCTTTTAAGAAGACATGATATAATAAAGACAAAATTAATAATAAAAATATGAAAAAATCTACTGTCATTTCTTTAATTATTATAGTCATTGCCTTAATTTTAATTGGCTATTTTCAATCTCTTCAACAGCCTGTTACTCAGGAAAAACCGATAGTACAAACAGAAACAGAAACTAAGAAAACAAATGGTTTAATTATGTTGATAGAATTTGAAGAAATTAATGGAGTTTTGTGGTGGGAAAAACAGTTGGACCAAAGAAACTTAAATGCTTTGGTTTCTGTTCAGGAAAATATCTTGGAAAAATGTCCGGAAACTTTTAAAAGGTTGGCAGAAAAAGGGTATGAGATAGCAGGAAATTATTCCGAGGCTCCGTTTTGGGATATGCCTTATGACAGGCAATTTCAAATTATGAAAGAAACGAAAGAATTAGTGGAAAAAGTTACAGGCAAACCAATGAGAATTTTTTCTAGCCGATATTTTGCTTACGATGAAAACACTTTGAAGGCGGCAGATGCTTTGGGTATTGAATATGTTTTAGCCAGAGGAACTAAAGGGGTTGAAGCCATTGTTTATTCTCCTTTAGAATATAAAGTGAAAATTATTTCTATCTCCAATGTTCCTTTTGAAGAAATGGGTACTGGCTCTTTGTGCGATTATAGTTTATGGGCAAGAGGGGCCTCAAGTGAAGATTTTGACAAGGTGGTGGAAGGAAGTATTGAAATGAAACCAACTAATATGATTTTGGTTTCTCACGCTTATTTGGGCGGAACTAAAATTGATTGGTGGAAAGTTTATGAAAAGGCTTTAAGTTCGGACAAAGTGTCTTGGAAAAAATTTAATGACTGGCTAAATAATTTAACACCTTTAAAAATGAAAAATTCAGAAATCCCTGTTAACAAAGAAGTAAAATACGAGGTTCCAAAGCCAGCAGTGCCAATCGAAGATTTAGAACAGATTCCTGATTTAAATGAATTAAAATCTCAAGAAACTTTTAGCCCTGTTTGCTACTAAGACTACAAACCTATCTTTCAAAAGCCCTATAAAAGGGGCTTTTTGATTAAATTGAAATTATATAAAATTGTAGTTTTGTGGTAAAATGGAAACAATGATTGGGGTATTTGATTTGGGATTAGGAGGGTTAACGATATTTAAGGAGTTATTGAAAGAACTGCCTGATTATAATTATTTTTATCTGGGAGACAATGCCCGAGTGCCTTATGGTCCGCGTTCGCCAGAGATAATATTTCAGTTTACTCAAGAAGCGGTTGATTATTTGTTTAAAACAGGTTGCGAATTGATTATTTTAACTTGTAATACTGCTTCAAGTGTAGCCTTAAAAAGGATTCAACAGGAATATTTGCCAAAAAATTATCCCGAACGTCGAGTTTTGGGAGTAATAAGACCGGCAGTTGAAGGGGTAACTGAGAAAACTTTTAACAATCGGATTGGAATTATTGGCACTGAAGCCACGATTAATTCCGGCGCTTTTGAAAGGGAAATTAAAAAACTTAAACCAGAAGCAAAAGTTTTTACTAGCAGTTGCCCTTTGCTGGTTCCTATTATTGAAGCCGGGGAATTAAATTGGCAAGGATTGGATTTAATTTTAGATAAATATCTATCTCCCTTGAGAAAAAAAGATATTGACGCTTTAATTTTAGGCTGCACTCACTATTCTTTAATAAAAGAAAAAATTCAAAAACATATTGGCAAAGGAGTTCGTTTAATTTCAGAAGAAGAAATCGTGCCGATAAAATTAAAAGATTATTTATGGAGACATCCAGAAATGGAGAAAAGATTAAAAAGGGAAGGCAAAGTGAAATTTTTGGTCACCGCTTATTCGCAAAGATTTCAAGATTTGGCAAAAATGTTTTTGGGAAAAGAAGTAAATTTTGAGAAGGTGGAAATTTAGAGCCAGATTTTAGGCTCTTGATCAGGGGCTGAATAAGTCTTTCAAGAAACAATCATTTTCGGTTGTTTTTTTAAGCAAATTTTGTTAGAATTGTGAGGATAACAAGATGGATAATTCTATAAAGAAAAACGACGAAATTTATAATGAAAGAAATGTAAATTTGTCTATTTATGCTGGCGCTGGCGGAAAAGATGCCGAAGACTGGGCAGAAATGCTTTTAAGAATGTATCAAAGATATGCCGAGAAAAAGGGTTGGAAATTTATTCCGATTGAAATAAAAGACAATGGCTATAAAGGAATCAGTGGCGCGACTGTTCAAATAATCGGAAAAGATGTTTATAAATCTTTGAAAAACGAAAATGGCGTTCATCGGTTAGTGAGGATTTCGCCTTTTTCCAGTCAAAAACTCCGGCATACTTCCTTTGCTTTAGTGGAGGTTTTGCCGATTATTGAAGCAAATGAAATGCCAATTAGAGAAGAAGATTTGGAAATAGAAACATATCGCTCTTCTGGACCAGGTGGGCAAAATGTCCAGAAAGTTGAAACTGCGGTCAGAATTAAGCATAAACCAACTTCAATCGTTGTCAGCTCTCAATCGCAAAGAAGCCAATTTCAAAACAAAGAAAAAGCGTTGGAAATCTTAAGAAGTAAAATCTTTCAGTTAGCCCAACAGGAAAAAGCAAAAACTTTAGAGGAATTAAAAGGAAAAAAAGTGAAAATTGAATGGGGAAATCAAATTCGCTCATATATCCTTCATCCTTATAAAATGATTCGTGACGAGAAAACAGGAAAGAAATGGCAAAATATTGTAGAGCAAGTTTTAGACGGTGATTTGGATTTAATAAGTTAGAATTATGAATTATGAATTTAATATTTAGTATTTTGTATTTATAATTTTGAATTTTGACTTTTGAATTTTGACTTATTTATTATGTCCTTAGTTTATTTCAAAAATGTTTCAAAAAGTTATAAAGATACCGTTATTTTAGACAATGTCACTTTTGAAGTGGAAAAAGGAGAGTTCGTTTGTTTGGTTGGTCGTTCTGGCGTAGGAAAAACCACGCTTTTAAAAATTCTTTATCACGAAGAAAAACCGACCAAAGGTCGGGTATTTTTTGAAGAAAAAGATATTTTTAAATTGAAACCAAAAGAAGTGGTGCAATTACGAAGAAAAATGGGAATGATTTTTCAGGATTTCAAACTTTTAAACAGTAAAACTGCTTATGAAAATGTGGCTTTTGCTTTAGAAACAACTGGTTATCCAGAAGCAGTGGTAAAAAAAGAGGCGAAAGAACTTTTAAAATTAGTTAATTTACAGGATAGAATGGATAATTTTCCTTATCAATTATCTGCCGGTGAAAAACAGAGAGTGGCTTTAGCCAGAGCCTTAATTCATCGGCCGGAAATTATTTTAGCTGACGAACCCACAGGTAATTTAGACCCGATAAATGGGTGGGAAATTATTAAGTTGCTTTTAAAAATCAATGAATTGGGAACTGCTATTATTTTAGCTACTCATGATAAAGAAGCGGTTAATACATTGAATAAAAGAGTAATCAGTATAGAGAATGGAAGAGTAATTCGCGATGAAAAGGAAGGAAAATATTTAATATAAAGAGGAAATAGCAGACAAAATAATTTTTATCTTAAATTATATAAAACTTAAATATGTTGACTATTATCAAAAGAATTTTCCAAACCGCTTTTAAGGGTTTAAAAAGAAATAGCTGGTTAACAGTTGCCTGTATTGTAATGTTAGTGATAAGCACTATTTTATTTACTTCTATTATAATATTTAATTACGCTGCCAATTATTTAGTTAATTATCTAAAAGAAAAGGTGGATATCAGTTTGTATTTTAAACCAGAGATTCCAGAGGAAGATATCTTAAAGATCAGAGACGAGCTTTTAGGAAAAGAAGAGATTGTTTCAATTGATTATGTTTCAAAAGAAGAAGCCTTAAAAAAATTTGAAGAAAGAACTGCTTCTAATCCTTTAATAAAAAAGGCTTTGGAAGAATTAGGAGAAAACCCTTTATCTTCGTCTTTAAATATTAAAGCAAAAGGCACCCAGGAGTATCAGAAAATTGTCAAAGACATTGATAATTCTCCATTTAAGGATAAGTTGATTACCATTGATTTGGCAGAAAATCAACGGGTAATTAATCAAATTCACACTTTATCAAAAACAATTCAATTGGGCTCAATCGGCGCAATGTTAGTTTTAGTTTTTATTAGTTTAATTATTGGTTTTAATACAATTAGAATGGCAATTTTTGCTCTGCATGAGGAAGTAGAAATTATGAAATTAGTTGGTGCTACTCCTTGGTTTATCAGGTGGCCGTTTTTGTTAGAGGGAACCCTTCAAGGATTTTTCGCCTCTGTAATCACTCTGATAATTTTTATTCCTTTAATAATTTGGCTTTCGCCAAAATTTGAAATGGTTTTTGCCGGTTTTCAGCTTGCTCATTATTTTTGGGGCAATTTAGGATTTATTTTTTTGGCTCAGACCTGTTTTTCAATGTTTTTGGGAATTATTTCCAGTTTTTTGGCAATTAACAAGTACCTCAAAGTATAAATTTTCCTAATTTTTGCGGGGTGGTGTAATGGTAGCACAGAGGCCTTTGGAGCCTTTGATTCTGGTCCGAATCCAGACCCCGCAGCTATCTTTCGTCAAGCTTACAGAATAGTAAAACTATCCTTCGCCAAGGCTACGGGATAGCAAGCCAAAGTGAACAAAATGTTTTACACTTATATTTTATTAAGTTCAAAATCTCATATTTTCTATTTTAGTTATTGAAAAAAGACCCCATTGAGGTTTTTGTAATTTTAGAAAATAAAAAAGGGAGACATTGTCTCCCTGTTGCGCAACAGACTTATTCACCTCCCTTTAATTCATTAAGAAAAAAGTTCTGGAAGTAATAGCATTCTTTGGGATTATCTAGTTCTTTTATCTTTTCTGTTATTACTTGTTTTATTTCTTTGTCTGAAACAGAAATAAGAGGACACCTTTTCTTTGTTTCTCTGCAATTCCTTTTTTGAGTAAGATAAGGACAATAAAACCCATTACTTTTCGTATTTCCTATAAATTTATTCATTTTCATTCAAGTGTTTTCTATTCAGCCATAATTCTACAATTTTTTCCGCATAGAGATTGGATTTCTCACGGCAAAAACTTTCGAGCTCGCACTCCGGAATATATTTTTCTTTTCCTGTTTCATTTATTTCATCTAAAATCTGTTTAACCCTTGCAATTAACATACTTATCTCTTGATTCATTTTTTCCTCCTTTCCTTTTTGAATTTTTTTAAAAATTAAAGGAGGAGGGAGGTGCTCGAGCATTACTTTTTGTAATGCTCATATTTTCTCCTTTTTCGTCCGGCCCTCTCCTAGTTCAGTCGCTCTAAACTCATTTACTCAATTACTACCTTGATGAGCGACGCGGAGTCAAGACAATTTTTTCCCCTGTCTTGTTTAAACTCGGACGAGAAGGGAAATATATAAAAATAATATGGTTTTCTGGCGGGGCCCCTTTTTGCTTCCATACTTAATCTCATACTATTTCTGTTTCTTTTTTCACAAGAACTGAAATAGAAACCAGATGGAGGGGTCCCATACATATATATAAAATATT
>DAOOKJ010000013.1:0-9556 GCA_035385585.1 Minisyncoccota bacterium
TTTTTTTATGATAAAATAAAAGAGGTTTAATTGTATGAGAAAAACGAAAAACAAAAAGAAACAGAAGAATATTCCTGAAGAAATAGAGGAAGATAAAAAGGAAGAACAGCGGTTTTTAGAGCCTGAAATTAAAAATAGCATTGTTGCCATTTTTCTTTTTGTTTTAGCAATTCTTTTAATTTTAAGCGCTAAAGGTTTGGCAGGACCAGTGGGAATCTTTATTTATAGAATTTTTGGCTATTTTTTAGGTTGGGGTTATTATTTTTTGCCAATTCTGTTATTTTTTTTGATCTATCGGTATCTTAAAGCCAGTTTGTATCATTTTAGTTTTAATTTAATTTCTTTTTTAGGAGTTTTTCTGACTCTTTTTTCTTTCCTTTCCCTGGTTGATATTTTTTCTTCGTCTCAAGGAGGAATGGTTGGAAAAATTGGAGGAATTTTAAAAATTTATTTGGGAGTTTATGCCAGTATAATTATTTATCTGGCAGCATTTATCATCGGTTTGATTTTAATTTTTCGTTTGCCAATAAAACTTCCACAAAGAAAATCGAAAGAAAAAATAGAAGAAAAAATTGAGGTTTCTACCTATAAAGAAGCAGAGCAGACTTTACCAGAAAAGGAAGAATTTAAGGAGGGAGGAACAGAAAAAGAAATTAAAAAAGATGAAAAGTTAGAAGAAATAAGAGAAAAAACCTTTTTAAAGGCTTTAAAAGTCAAGGGTGGCTATAAATTGCCGCCAATAAACCTCCTAGACACCGATATTTCGCATCCGACTTCAGGTGATATTAGGGCAAACGCTAATATTATTAAGAGAACACTTCAAAGTTTTGGCATTGAAGTGGAAATGGGAGAAGTCAATGTTGGTCCAACTGTTACTCAATATACTTTAAAACCAGCCGAAGGAGTAAAATTATCATCAATTACTGCTTTACACAATGACCTTTCTTTGGCTTTGGCAGCCCATCCAATCAGAATTGAAGCTCCGATTCCTGGCAAATCAATGGTCGGGATTGAAGTCCCGAATCGTTCAATTGCCTTAGTAAGACTGGGCAATTTATTAAAAGAGATTGATTTTTTAAAAAACCCATTGCCCTTAAGTTTTCCTTTGGGTCGCGATGTTAAAGGAGAAGTAGTTTTAACCGATTTAGCAGAAATGCCTCATCTTTTAGTGGCTGGTGCAACCGGCACAGGTAAAAGCGTTTGCCTTCATTCAATTTTATGTTCTTTTTTGATTAAAAATTCTCCCCAAACTTTAAGATTAATTTTAATAGATCCAAAAAGAGTAGAAATGTCTCGTTATAATGGTATTCCTCATTTATTAACTCCGGTAATTACTGATAGTAAAAAGGTCGTGCCGGTTTTAAAATGGGTAATCTTAGAAATGGAAAAAAGATACGAAATTTTAGCCCAAAACCACAGTCGGGATATCGAAAGTTATAATCGAAAAATTATTGAAAAGGGAGAACAAGATTTCTTGCCCTATATTGCGGTTATTATTGACGAATTGGCTGATTTAATGATTTATTACGGAAGAGAACTGGAAAATTTTATTGTTAGAATCGCTCAAATGGCAAGAGCCACAGGAATTCATTTAGTTGTTTCTACTCAGAGGCCATCAGTTGAAGTAATTACTGGTTTAATCAAAGCAAATATTACTCACCGAATTGCTTTTCAGGTTGCTTCTCAAGTTGACTCTAGAACAATTCTTGATTGTGCGGGGGCGGAAAAATTATTGGGTCATGGTGATATGCTCTATCTTTCTCCTTTGTCAACGAAACCGAGAAGGATTCAGGGCGCTTATATTTCCGAAAAAGAAATTGATGCCATTGTCCAGTTTATTAATAAACAAAACGAATTAGTTTCTGAAGAAAATGGTCTCCACACCGAATTAGAGGGTTTTGTCGGAGAGGAAAATAAAGGATTAATTAATTTTGAAGAATTTGAAAGTGAAGACGAACTCTATGTTGAGGCTTACAAAACAGTGGTGAGCCTACAAAAAGCCTCTGCTTCTCTCCTTCAAAGGAAATTAAAAATTGGCTATGCTCGGGCAGCAAGACTTTTAGATATGTTGGAAGAAAAAGGAGTAATTGGACCAGGCGAAGGAGCAAAGCCGCGCCAAGTTTTTGCCAGTAAAGAAACATTAGATGAATTTAAAAATAATTGGCAGTAAGCCATTTTTATTAAAAGTAAGAATATAAGAATATTAGAAACATTTCAAATAATTTAGTTTCCTATGGCTGATGAAGAAAAAAAAGAAAATGTTTCCTTAGGCGAGTTTTTATCCCAAAAAAGAAAAGAAAAAGGGTTTTCTTTGGAAAAAATAAGCCAAGAGACAAAAATCAATCTTTCTTATTTAAGGGCGATTGAGGAGGATGATTATTCCAATCTTCCTCCGCCGGTTTATCTCCGGGCAATTATTAAAAAATACAGTCGGTATCTTCATCTTGACCCAGACGAGGTTTTAAAGATTTTAACAGAAACTAATCATCGTCAATGGATGTCAGGAGAGAAAGACACGCTTCCTAAAAACAGATTTGCTGTTCCCCAAAGTAGAATTGTTGTGTATTTAAGAAATTTTTTTAGTCAGCTTTTAAAGTTTATTTTATTTTTTATAATTGTCGGCTACATCTTTTATGAGTTAAGTTTTCTTGTTTTTCCGCCGAAAATTATTCTTTTTTCGCCCTCGGAAGACTATTCTACTAATCAGAAAGAACTGAATATTTCTGGTAAAGTTATAAGGGCAAAAAGCGTTTTTTTGAAAAATCAAGTTTTAACTTTGGATGAGAAAGGAAACTTCTTTTATACTTTGATTTTAAATCCTGGTTTAAATCAAATAGAAATTAAAGCCACTAATCATTTAGGAAGGGAAGCAAAGGTAATACGGAATATAAATTATGTTTTTAATGAATGAGGTCGTTGTCAAAACAGGGGAAGTTTGCTAAAATTAACTATTATAAATATGGCAAAAAAAATTCAGAAAGAAGAAAAAAAACAAAAGGGGGAATTAGAAGAAACTTTAAGGATGATTAGAGATAAATTTGGTGAAGGAGCAATTATGAAATTAGGAGAAGTAAGAAAAGTTGATGTTGATGTTATTCCAACTGGTTCTCCCTCGTTGGATATTGCTTTGGGAGTGGGCGGCATTCCTCGGGGAAGAATTATTGAAATTTACGGAGCTGAATCATCGGGAAAAACTTCTTTAGTTTTGCACATTATTGCTGAAGCGCAAAAAAGGGGTGGAAAGGCGGCTTTCATTGATTCTGAACACGCTTTAGATCCAGAATATGCTAAAAAAATAGGGGTGAAGGTAGAAGAACTTTTGATTTCTCAGCCTGATTCTGGTGAACAGGCGCTCGATATCGTTGAGGCCTTAGTTCGTTCCTCTTCAATTGAGGTGATTGTTATTGATTCAGTAGCAGCTCTTACTCCAAGACAGGAATTAGAGGGAGAAATGGGAAATCAACAAATTGGTCTTCAGGCAAGGTTAATGAGTCAGGCCTTAAGAAAATTAACCGCGATTGCCGGTAAAGCTAATACTACGATTATTTTCACCAATCAAATTCGCGCCCAAATCGGAACAATGATGTTTGGAGCGCCAACTACTACTCCTGGCGGTAAAGCTTTAAAATTTTATGCTTCGGTGAGAATTGAACTCAAAAGAATTGCTCAAATTAAAAAAGGAGATGAAATTATTGGTTCAAGAATAAAAGCGAAAGTAGTAAAAAATAAAGTTGCTCCTCCATTTAAAGAAGGAGAATTTGACATTATTTATGGAGAGGGGATCTCTTATGCTGGAGATTTGTTAAATTTGGCGATTAAAAGGGGGATTGTGAAAAAATCCGGCAATACTTTTATTTTTGGCGAAGAAAAATTAGGAGTTGGCTTTGAAGCAGCCAGAGACTTTTTAAAAGAAAATACAACTGTTAGTCAAAAAATCTTTAAAGAACTCTTCACTTAAAAAACATTTTAAAAATATGTCTATGATTGACGAAAAAGAAAAATATTTTTTTTATGAATTAGTAATTTTTCTTTCTTCTAATCTAACTGATAAAGAAGCAGAGGAAAAGTTTAATAATTTCGTGAAGCAGATAGAAGAAGCAGATGGTACTATTATGGAAACAAATCTGCCTCACTTAGAACTTTTGGCTTACCCCATAAAAAAAGAAACCAGTGGTTATTTTTGTGTTGTTAGATTTGAGATTGAAGAAGGAAAAATAGAAGAATTAAAGAAAAAACTCTTTCTTTCTCCTGATATTTTGCGTTTTTCTATCTTCAGAAAACAAAAATTGACTCAAAAGCCGACAAGAAGAAAAATATTTAGAGCCGTTTCCTCAAAAACAGAAGAAATCAAAGAGAAATCAGTTCCAAAAGAAACTGGAGAAGTAAGTTTAGAAGAATTAGAACAAAAATTGAACGAAATTCTTAAAGAATAAAAGTTAAAAAGGTCGAAGAAAAATGGTGGGTTTTCATAAAGCAAATAAAATACTATGAATCTTAATAAAGTTTTACTCATTGGCAACCTTACCCGCGATGTCAATCTGAGAACAACTCCTTCTGGTCAGTCAGTGGCGGATTTCGGTTTAGCCACTAATCGGGTTTGGGTGGATTCTAGCGGCCAGAAACAGCAAGAAGCCGAATTTCATAATATTGTTGTTTGGGGGAAAATGGCTGAATTGTGCAGTCAGTATTTGGCAAAAGGAAGAATGGTTTTTATAGAAGGAAGAATTAGAACTCATTCTTGGCAAGACGCAAACAACCAAAAAAGATTTAAGACAGAAATTATCGCAGAAAATATTCAATTTGGCCCTCGTTTTACCAGCCAGACAGAATTAAAAGTTGGTACTGAGACGAGTGAGGTTGAAGAACCACTTCAAGATTTACCTGTTTTGGAAGAAACAAAAGAAAATCCAGAAGATGAAAATCTTGAAGAGATTCCTTTCTAAAGACCTTCAAAAGATTGAATAATCTCTTCCAAATCGCCATCTAAAATTTTGGAGAGATTATGCCAACTTTTTTGTAATCGGTGGTCAGTAATTCTATCCTGCGGAAAATTATATGTTCTGATTTTTTCTGCTCTTTTGGCGCGACCAATTTGTTCGCGCCTTTCTTTTATTATAGTTTCTTCTTTTTTTTCTAATTCTTGTTGGTACAGTTTGCTTTTCAAAATTTGGAGTGCCTTTTCCCTATTTTGTCGTTGGTATCTTTCGCTTTGGCAAGTGACAATTACTCCTGTTGGTTTATGAATTAATCTCACCGCAGTTTCTACTTTTTGGACATTTTGACCGCCAGCCCCGGATGAACGGAAAAAACTTTCTTCAATTTCTTCGGGTTTAATCTCTATTTGAGGATTTTCCCATTGAGGCAAAATTGCTACTGTTGCTGTGGAAGTATGCACTCTCCCTGACTTTTCTGTGACGGGAATTCTTTGAACCCTGTGAACTCCAGCTTCGTATTTTAATTTTTTATAAGATTCAGGATGATTAATTTCTACTACTCCTTCTTTTAATCCCCCTAAAGAAGTGCAATTAATACTAATTTCTTTTATTGGCCAGTTTTGATTTTGACTATATTTTTCATACATCCGGAGTAAATCTTGGGCGAAAAGCGCTGCTTCTTCTCCTCCAGTTCCAGCCCTAATTTCTAAAATAATACTTTTTATCTCTTGGTCAATTGATTTATTTAAATTCTCTAATTTATTCAAAGTCTTTTGAATAACCAATTCATTTTCAGAAATTTCTTTTTCCGCCATTTCTATTGATTCATTATCATCGCTTAAAGCTAAAAAATCTTTCGCCTCATTTATTTTTTTTTCTGCTTTTTTAATTTCTTTTAAAAGATTAAGCTCTAGATCTATTTCTTTTATTTTTTTTGAAGCCTCTTCAAAGTTTTTATAATTTGAAAGAAACTCAGGGCTACTGAGTTTCTCTAAAATTTCTTCTTTTTCTTTTTCTAAATCATTTTTTCGTTTTTCCCACTTTTCTTCCATATTTTGTTACTTCTTTTTCTTTGCTTTGACTTCCTCTTTTGGTTTCGTTTTAAATTTTGGTTTTTCTACCTGCATTTTTTTCGCTTTTTCTAATCTTGCTTCAAATTTCTGAACTCTGCCAGCAGTATCAACCAATTTTTTCTGGCCAGTATAGAGAGGATGGCATTGAGAGCAAATTTCTACCTCCATATTTTCTACGGTTGAACCAACAATAAATTTTGCTCCGCAGGAGCAAGTAATAGTTGCTTTTTCGTAATATTTTGGATGAATATCTTTTTTCATAAGGAAATGATACCAAAAAAGAAATGAAAATGCAAATATAAATGAAAATCGGGAAAGGTTGTATTTGACAAATTCATTATTTTTTGGTATTCTTTTCGCTGAAAGGAGGTGCACATTGAAAAAATTTTTTATTATCTTTCTAACAGTAGCAGTATTGCTACTGTTGGCGGTTCCTGTTTCTAGTACTTTTTCTTCTTCCTCTCCAGTTATTAAGGTAGAATTTCCTTCTCCTGTAGGGAATCTTTTGGGGACTCTTCCTGTTAAGATCGTAATTCCTGATCCTAATAGTTTCGGATACCCTCGAATTCCTGTAGAGATTTCCATTGCCCTAGTAGAATTTAGAGAGCATAAAGTTGTAATTCCCCTGCTCGAAGAAGTTGATCTGACCAACCCTCTGACTCTGAAAAGATTTTTAGATACTCCAATTGAAAAGGTGGTAGAGTTTCCTCTTCCTGTTCATGAAGTAGGGTCTTACCATCTTGTTGTCGATGTAAAATGTCTTTACGGCCCGGCCTATAAATGGACTTTTTGGTACTCGTATACAGTTAATTCTCTTCTTGAAATTGTCCCTGAGAGGCTTCATTTTGTAGGTCTTGTAGATCGTAATCTTTACGGATACACTTTCAGTCAAGCCCAGAAATATGACTTTTTGGGCAAAGGGTATTCTTTTAGAATTCAGGTTGAAGTGGTTTCACCAATAGAGGAGGTATTGTACATTGAACCCGCAGCTGTGTTCGGCACATTTTTTGATTCTCCCACCCCCCTACAGATACAAAATGAACTAGAAGTAACAAAAGAAGATTACTACTTTCTTCTAGCAGGATACCCAACTGCCCATTTGAAGGTAAGTTGGGTACCAATAGGAAATGGGGATTGGCGTTGGTTGTTCTCTAACCAACCATTAAGTTGGGTAGAGAAAAATGGCATTATAATTTCTACCCTTGATTCTCATTGGAGTTGGAATCCTCAAGGAGAATTCCAACTCGAATATATAGGCGATTGATAATTAGCTAGGCCCGAAAAATCTCGGGCCTTTTTTATTAATGAATTAATGAACAACTTAAAAAGTCGCATAGGTAAATAACTCAAAACTCCTTGCCTGTCAACAGACAAGGAAAAGCCCTTGCCCGCCGACAGATAGGAAAACTCAAAATTATAGATACAATATATACGATATACTAAATATTTAATTCATAATCCTTGATTCATGATTCATAATCTTGAGTTGTAAGTTTTAAGTTGATATAGACACAAATCTATTGAACTGTTGCAGAGGGGTTGTTTTTTTTTCTTTTTTATGTTAAATTTAAAAAAATAAAACTATGATTACAATTGAAGAAATGGAAAAAGCTGGTCTCCAATACGGGCACAAAGATACGCGCAATCATCCGAAGGCAAGTTATTTTACTGTTAAAAGCAACAAAACAGAAGTTTCTTTAATAAATTTGGAAGAAACAAAAAAAGCCCTGGAAAAAGTTTTAAATTTTATTAAAGAATCAATTGCTGGCAATAAAACAATACTTTTTGTTGGCACCCAGGCAGGAGCAAGGAAAAAAATTGAAGAAATAACTCAAAAATACAATTTTCCTTATGTTACTTTAAGATGGCTTGGAGGAACCTTGACCAATTTTAAAACTCTTTCTGAGAGAATCAAATATTTACAAGAATTGGAAGAAAAACAACAATCCAGAGCTTGGAATAATTTTACCAAGAAAGAAAAGCACGATTTGGCCCAAGAGCTAGCGAAACTCCAAAAGAAATTTCAGGGGATAAGAAATATGACTAGACTTCCGGACATTCTATTTATTATTGACCCAGGAGTTCATAGTACTGCTTTAAGAGAAGCCCGTCGGCTCAAAATCCCGATAATCTCAATTTTAGATACAGATGATGATCCAACTTTAGTTGATTACCCAATCCCAGCCAACGATAGTGCGAAATCATCCATTGAATATATACTAAATTTAATAACAGAAGCAATAAAGGAAGCAAAAGGAGAAATTAAATTAGAAGCAGAACCAGTCAAAGAAGAAGAAAAAAGTGAAGAAAAGCAACCTTCTTTAAATTAAAACAAATTAAATTTTTTAAATTATGATAACAATCGAAGATATTCAACAATTAAGAGAAGAAACCCAAGCACCGATAATGGAGTGTAAAAAAGCCTTGGAAGAAGCAAAAGGAGATTTTAACAAAGCCAAAGAAATTTTAAAGAAAAAAGGCGAATTAAAAGCAATAAAAAAACAAACAGGGGAAACTTCAGCCGGGATAATCGATGGCTATATACACTCTAATGGCCAGGTGGCTGCTTTGGTTGAACTTCGAGCAGAAACTGATTTTGTTTCCAGAAACGCAGACTTTAAACAATTGGCTCACGATTTGGCAATGCATATCGCAGCAATGAATCCAACCTACCTTTCTCAAGAGAATATTCCCGGCCAAGAATTAGAAAAAAAGAAAGAAGAATATTTAAAAGAGTTTGAAAATGAAAAAAAACCAAAAGAAATTTTAGAAAAGATTATTCAAGGTAAATTAACCAAAGATTTTGAAGAGATGTGTTTGATGAATCAAACTTTTATTAAAGATGAAACCAAAAAAATTAGCGATTTAATTAAAGAAGCAACTGCTAAATTTGGTGAGAAAATTGAAATTAAAAGATTTGTTCGCTTTGCGATTAGAAATTAAATTTCTATGGACGCTTTGCTACCCACTCTAATAATTTTTTTGAGTTTAGTTGGCCTGATTTTAATTTTTTTAAATAAACCGTCAGCAAAAAAACAAAAATTAGTTAATGAAGATTTTAAAAAGGAAAGAATAAAATTTTTAGGCTGGTTTAAACAAATTAAAGAAGTTCCTTCAAAAGAAATTTTTTTGAATTTTTGGGAAAAAACTTTAAGAAGATCAAGGATTATAATCTTAAGAATAGATACAACGATTGCTGATAAATTAGCCAAAATCAAAAAAGGGAAATTTTTGGAAGATAAGAAAAATCAAGATTTAAAACCAATTGCAAGCGATAATTTAAAAGAAAAAGATTTAATTTTTGAAGGATTAGATGATTTTGATTTTAATAATTTAGATTTGAAAGAAGAAGAAATTAAATTATTGAAATTATTGAAAGACTTAAAAGAAAATTTGGAATCTCTTGAGCCTCTAAAAAATTTAGCCAGACTCTATTTATGGGAAGGCGACTATAATTCTGCCTGTTGGGCTCTTTTACAAGTTTATTATTTTAAAAGGGATGACAAAATAATTTACGATTTATTTTTGGAAATAAAGGAGAAAAATAAA
>DAOOKJ010000014.1:0-6223 GCA_035385585.1 Minisyncoccota bacterium
GCTAATCTGTAGGCAAACAAGTCAATTATTTATAAGAGGCTTGTTGGAGTTTTACCAGAGATGGGTATTCTGGCTTTGGCTGGAATATACCTCTTTAAAACTCCGGATCTCCCTCAATAGGGAGGATTGCCTATAGATTAGCGGGTTTTTTGATATTTTTGCTATTTATATCAGGGTATCTGGAATAAGTTCAGAGATTCTTCGCCTTTCTTTGCGAAAAATGAGGGATCAGAATGACAAAATGACAAAAGTCATATATTTTAAATGCCCAAAACTCTTTTGATTTCTTCAAAAGAAGTAATTCCCATTAAGATTTTAATAGTGGCATCATCAATTAATTTTGCAAAATCAACTTTTGTTATTTCCTGTTCCTTTTCTGGCATAATTATTTCAAAAATTCCAGTCAAACCATAATAACCGGTAAAACTGCATTTCGGACAGCCAATAGCTTTATAAATTTTTCCTTTAGAAGATAGTTCTTTGTATTGGGGATAATAATTTAAAGCCGATTTTATTAAAAGTTTCATTTCTTGGGGAATGTTTGTCTCTTTTTTACAATGAGGACAAAGTTTTCTTATTAATCTTTGGGCAATAATAGCGTTAATAGCGGCTCCTAATTCTTTTGAAGGTATTCCCAAACTTTCAAGCCGCGGAAAAACCCCTAAAGCATCGTTGGTATGGATTGTTGACAAAACTAAATGTCCGGTCATTGCTGATTGCCAGACTAATTGAGCAGTTTCTTCATCCCTTATTTCACCAATTAGAAAGATATTGGGATTTTGTCGTAAGAGACTTCTGAGAGCCTTTGAAAAAGTATAGCCTTTTTCTTCGTCAACCTGAGTCTGAACAATATTTTCTAAACGATATTCAATTGGGTCTTCAACCGTAATAATTTTTACTCCTGGTTGAGTCAATTTTTTCAAGATAGCGAACAGAGTGGTGGTTTTTCCCGAAGAGGTTGGTCCGGCAGCCAAAATCAATCCTATTTTTTTATCTAAAAGTTTTTCTATTTTTTCTTTATCCGGGTCAAGAAAACCAAGGTTTTCTATGTCTGGCACCTTTATTTCCCCGCCCAAAAGTCTTAAAGTAGCAATTTCTCCGTAGCCAGAGGGGATAATTGATAATCTAATATCAAAAGTGTCTTTTGGTAAAATAACTCTAAATCTACCTTCCTGAACTTGCTGGGTAATTTCCGTTTGAATTCCAGCAATTGTTTTGATTTCATTGATAAAAGCAGGATATTCCTTTAGGTCAAATTTAAACATTTCATTTAAAACTCCGTCAATCCTTTGTCTTACTTTAAAACTTTCTTCTTCCGGCTCAAAATGGACATCAGTTGCTCGCGATTTAAAAGCGATAGCTAAAATATAGCCGATTTGTTTTTCTTTTGATAGGTTTTTTATCAAATTTAGAATTGACTCATTTTTCTTTAAACAGTTTTCAATTTGCGCCTCTTCCTCTTGATTGATTTTTATTCCTCTCACCAATGTTTCCGAAAATATTTCTTTATATAACATTTTAATATAATCAATATCACCAGCCACTCTTTTTAATTCCTCAAGTGAAGTAATTCCTTCAATGACCTTTAATAGACCATCATGAAATAAAGGCACCATTCCTTCATCAATTGCAGTTTTTCGAATTTCATCTTGGGTTGCACCTGTATTAATCCTTGAAATGATTCTTGAAGTAATTGGCAAAAATTCAAAAAAACCGATTTGACCTTTGTAACCAAGAAAATGGCAATGCTCGCAACCTTTGGCTTTATAAAGAAAGGGGATATCTTTGGGAATTCTAACTCCGCTTTTTGGAGACAATATACTAAAAGCTTCAATTAGAGTTTCTTTTTCTTCAGGAGAAAGGATATATTTTTCTTTACAGTATGGACATAATCTTCTTGCTAGTCTTTGAGCAACAATTAATTTTAAAGAATCGGCTAAAAGTTTTGGGTCAACCCCTAATTCTTTTAATCTTGGAATTGTGCCGGCTGCCTCGTTGGTGTGCAAAGTAGTAAATACTAAATGACCGGTTAAGGAAGCCTGAATCGCAATTTCTGCAGTTTCTTTGTCGCGTGTTTCTCCAATTAGAATTACATCAGGATCCTGCCGCATTATTGATTTTAATCCAGTGGCAAAATCGTAATTTTTTGTAACTTGAGTTTGGTTGATTCCTTCAAGTTTATATTCAATCGGGTCTTCAATTGTGATGATTTTAATTCCGGGGGAGTATTTTCTTTTAAGGAGAGCATATAAAGTAGTGGTTTTACCAGAGCCGGTTGGACCAGTTAAGATAATCAGACCGTTTGGGGAAGAAAGATAAGTGGAAAAAATCTCTACTCCTTTACTGCTTAAACCCAAATCTGCCAAACCAAAAGATGTTTTTAATGGATTTAGAATTCTAAAAACGAAAAATTCACCATTTGGAGAAGGTAAAGTAGAAGCCCGGACATCAAATAAATTGTTATTATTTTGGATAGAAAAACGGCCGTTTTGAGCAATATTTTCCAAATTTATTTTAATGCCGGAAATAAGTTTTAAGCGGAGGGCAAGTTTTTGGTACTTTTCTTTATCAATTTCTGCTACTTCATATAAAACTCCATCGACTCGAAATCTGATTAAAGCGCTTTTCTCTCGCGGTTCAATATGAACATCGGAAGCATCGGCAGAGATTGCCGATTTAAAAATAGTCGCTGTTAATAGCGTAACATCTTCCTTTTTAATATTCAGAAGTTCTTCGTGAAGATTTTGGAATTCAACTAATTTATTCTGGGAAACATTAATAAATTGTTTGATTTGTTCCAAGGGAGTTTTGACGAAACGGTAAAAACTAAAAGCCCAATCAAAACTTTCTTTAGTGACAACATAAACTATTACCTCATAACCTTTCTGTTTTAAATCCTCAATAAGTTGAATCACCTTAAAGGAAGACGGATCAAGGACTGCTAATTTTATTTTTTTTCCAATTTTACTAAAAACTAAAGCTCCTGCTTCTTCAGCGGTTTTTTGGTCTATTATTTCTAAAGCGCTAGTTTCAATAGCGGTTCTTTTTAAATTAGCATATAAAAGATTATTTTTTGCTGCTAATTGTTGAGCTATTCTTTCTTTTGATTCTTGCCAGAGAGTTTTTATTTGCTCCTCTCTTTTTTTTGTTAAATCATTTTCCATATCGTTTCTACTATATTATAACATATAACTAACGAATTATGAATAATTTAGGTTGTTAGCTAAATGCTTTATGCTATAATAAGGAAAATGAAAAAGGAAATTTTAAGCAAGAGTCCAAGGCAAACCGAGGCAATCGCTTCTCATTTTATCAAAGAGATTTTAAAAGAGCCTCCTTTTAAAAAAGGGGCCCTGGTTTTTTCTTTAGAGGGAGAATTAGGAGCAGGAAAAACTCAATTTTTGAAGGGGGCAGGGAAAGCGCTTAAAATCAAAGAAAAAATTAACAGTCCAACATTTATAATTATGAAAAGATATGTTTTAAAAAGAAGAGATTTTAAATATCTTTGGCATTTAGATTTATACCGTTTGAAGAAAATAAAAGAAATCACATCTCTTGGGTTCAAGGATTTATTAAAAGATAAAGAAAATTTAATTTTTATTGAGTGGGGTAATAAAATTAAAAAAATTCTTCCCAAAAACTACATTAGAGTCAGAATTAAAATTAAAGGAGAAAAAGAAAGATTGTTCGAGGTCGCTTATGTTTAAAAATTTATGAAAAAATTAATCATAATAGACGGTCATGCCATTTTGCATCGTTCATATCACGCTCTTCCTCCTTTAATTTCGCCTCAGGGTGTTTTAGTTAACGGCGTTTATGGTTTTTTGCTGGTGTTTTTCAAAATAATTAAAGAACTAAAGCCCGATTACTTGGTGGCAACTTTTGATTTAAAAGGTCCGACTTTTAGGCATTTAGAATATAAAGAATACAAAGCAAAAAGAGTTAAAGTACCAGAGAATTTTTATAGTCAACTTGAAATTGTTAAAAGATTTTTAAATGCTTTTGGAGTTCTAATTTTGGAAAAAGAAGGATATGAAGCAGACGATATTATTGCTACGATTGTAGAAAGGTTTAAAGACGAAGAAATAGAAATCGTTATTTTAACTGGCGATTTAGATACCTTGCAGTTAGTCAACGATAAAGTTTCAGTTTATACTTTTAGAAAGGGTTTTGAAGATAAAATCATTTATACTCCTTTTAAAATCAAACAGAGATATAACTTAGAACCAAAAGAACTTATTGATTTTAAAGCCTTAAAAGGAGATCCATCTGACAATATTTCGGGAGTGCCGAAAATTGGCGAGAAAACTGCTAAAACTTTGATAGAAAAATATAAAAGTTTGGATAACCTTTATAAATTACTAGAGGAAGATAAAGTTAAAGATTTGCCTTCCGGTCTCATCTTAAACCTTAAGGAACATAAAAAAGAGGCTTATTTGAGTCGCCAGTTGGTTGTTTTAGATAGTAAAGTGCCAATAGAATTTAGTTTAAATGAAATGAAATTTAGGGAACCGGAAAAAGAAAAAATAATTCCCCTTTTAGAGGAATTCGGTTTTAAAAGTTTGATTCCCAAAATTTTTCCTCTAACTGCTCAAATCAAATCAAAGAAAAAAGAGTTCACTTTTAGAACCTGCGAGACAGAAGAAGAAAAAAGCCGCCTAAAAGAAAAAATTTTCCAGGAAAAAGAAATCGGCTTACTCTTGGAATTTACCGGGGAAAAGGTTTTTGAAAGAGAAATTTTTGGTTTGGCCATTGTTTTTAGGGATAAGAATGTTTTCTATCTTAAAAAAAATTCTTTCTCAGATTTTTTTGAAGGAGTTTATTTTAAAGACAAAATTATAATTACTCATGAGGCTAAAGTTTTATATCAGGAAATGCCCTGTTTTTCCACTTGTCTTCTTGATGATTTAAAAATTAAAGCCTGGTTATTAGATCCGACTAAAAAAGATTACAGCTTTGAAAAAATTGCTTCTTATTTGTTAAAGGAAGAAATGAAAAATGATTTTTTGGAAAAAGTTTCCGTTTTATTTGACTTAGAAGACATTTTAGACAATAGATTAGCGATTTTAGAATTAAGAAATGTTTACGAAACCATTGAAAAACCTCTAATTCCCATTTTAGCCCAAATGGAGAAAAGAGGCATTCTAATAGATAAAAACAAACTTTTGGAGATAAAGAGCGATTTATTAAAAAAAATCTCGGATTTAGAAAAAGAAATATTTAGTCAGGCTGGCCAAGTTTTTAACATTAATTCATCTCAGCAACTGGCGAAAATTCTTTTTGAGAAATTAAAAATAGATGCTAAAAATTTGCGGAAAACAGCGACTGGTAAAATTTCAACTGATTTAACGGAACTTAAAAAAATAGAGAAGTTGCATCCCATTATTCCAGTGGTAGAAGAATATCGTGAGTTGCAAAAATTGAAAAATAGTTTTTTTGATTTATTGCCGAATTTTGTTAACGAGAAAACTAAAAGGATTTATACTATTTTTAATCAAACAGGAACTTCAACCGGCCGACTTTCCTCGGAAAAGCCAAATCTATTAAATATTCCTTTAAGAAGCCAATGGGGTAAAAAAATTAGAAATTGTTTTATTCCAGAAAATGGTTATGTTTTTTTATCTTTGGATTATTCCCAAATTGATCTGCGAGTCGCTGCTCATCTATCCAATGATTCTAGTTTAAAAGAGGCTTTTCTCAAAGATATAGATATTCATCTTTTAACTGCCAGTAAAATTAATAATGTCCCTCTGGAAGAAGTGACTCCTTTAATGCGCCAGCAAGCAAAAATGTTAAATTTTGGTATTATTTACGGAATGGGGGAGAATGCTTTTGCTCAAGCTGCAGGAATCTCTAAAAAACAGGCGAAAATTTTTAGAGAGGAATATTTTTCTGAATTCGTTGGCTTAAAACTTTATCTGGATAGATTGGTAAGTGAAGCAAAAAAAAACGGTTTTGTCGAAACAATGTTTAAAAGAAAAAGATTTTTACCCTTGATTGGTTCATTGGGCAAAGTTGGCAGAGAAGAAGAAAGAATAGCAGTTAATTTCCCAATTCAGGGCTCAGTGAGCGATTTAATAAAGTTAGCAATGATTAAAATTGACGGGTTTTTAAAAGAAGAAAAATTAGAAGATAAGGTCTTTCTAATTTGTCAAATTCATGATGAGTTGCTCTTTGAGGTAAAATTTGAGATAATAGATGAAGTAAAGGATAAATTAAGGGA
>DAOOKJ010000014.1:6323-9490 GCA_035385585.1 Minisyncoccota bacterium
TATACCCAGAATTTCGAAATTATTTTAATAAACCCTGCTTTAGAAAAACTGACAAATTTAAAAAAAGAAGAATTAGTCGGAAAAATTGTAGTTCCAGAAATGGCCAGTGATGCAAAATTTTCTTTACTAACCAGAATTATTTTTCCAAGTTTAGCCCCAGTAGTTTTAGAACAACAATTGGATAGTTATCCTCAGAGAGTAAAAGTAAAAATCTTTGAGCCTAACGAGCTAACTCTCGAAATTATTACTACAAAAGTAATGGATGAAAAAGGGAAAATATACGGTTTTTTGAAAATCATTCATAATTTAACCAGAGAAGAAAATTTAAGAAAGACCCAGTCGGATTTTATTGCCATTGCCGCCCATCAACTGCGAACGCCATTGTCGGGATTAAACTGGATTTTGGAGGTTTTATCCCAGGAAGAAACTGGTCCTTTAAATAAAGATCAAAAAGAATTATTAGAAAAAGCAAAAGAGGCAATAAATGAAGGGATAGATACTGTTGAAGATTTATTAAACACTGTTCAGATTGAAGAAGGAAAATTTGGCTTTCAATTTAGTTTGAATAATTTAGAAGAGATTATTGAAACAACCTTAATAAAATTTGAGCCACTCGCTAAAAAAAACAATATCAAACTGATTTTTTATCGGTTAAAGCCGCCATTGAATCCAATAGTAATAGACCCCTTAAGAATCAAGTTAGTATTGGAAATTTTAATTGATAATGCTGTTAAATATAATAATTTAAACGGCGAGGTAAGAGTTAAATTAGAACTTTTGAAAGATAAGCCTTTTGTAATGGTTTCGATAGAAGATACAGGAATGGGAATTTCAGATGAGGAGAAAGATAAAATCTTTTCTAAATTTTTCCGTTCTCAGAGAGCAGTTAAAAAAGAAACCATGGGGAGTGGTTTAGGCCTGTATTTGACTAAAAATATCATTGAAAGACACGGAGGTCAAATTTGGTTTAAATCTGAAGAAAATCGGGGAACAACTTTTTACTTTACCCTTCCTCTTGACCCCGCTTATATTCCACCTCAATAAAAAGTTATGCCAGAGTTACCGGAAGTAGAAACAATTACAAAACAACTTAATAAAGTTTTAAAAAACTTAAAGATTAAAGGAGTTTTTTTAAATTGGCAGAAATTAATAAAAGGAGTAAAGGCAAAAGATTTAGAGAAAATTCTAAAAAACAAAAAAATTGTGAAAGTTTTTCGCCGGGGCAAAAATATTTTGATTGAATTAGATAATAATTTAATTTTACTCATTCATTTGAAACTTACAGGGAGAATTTTATACGGGGAAAAAGAAGTAGTGTTAAAAGACCCTTATGTGCGTTTTTATCTTATTTTTGACAATGAAAAAATAATGGCTTTGTCCGATTTGAGAAAGTTTGCCAAAGTTGTTTTATTTAAAAAAGACCAATTAAACGAAATTGAAGATTTAAAAGAAATTGGCCCGGAACCATTGGAAAGAACGTTTACCCTTGAAAAATTTACTGCTTTAATCAATCAGAACAAAAAAAGAAAGAAAACAATTAAAGAAATTTTAATGGACCAGAAAATAATCGCCGGCATTGGTAATATTTATGCCAACGAAATTTTATGGGAGGCAAAAATCAATCCCTTTAAGAGCATAAGAGAACTGACTGAGAAAGAAATTAAAAAGTTGTTTCTCTCTATTAAAAAGATATTGAATTTGGCTATTGAACATAATGGTTCTACCATTAGCGACGAAATGTATCGGGATATTTTTGGGAAAGAGGGCAGATATGGCGAGATAAGAAAGGTTTATCAAAAAGAAGGAGAAAAATGTTTAAGGTGCGGGGCGACTATTTTAAAGACTATTCAGGCAAATCGTTCAACTTTTTACTGCCCAAAGTGTCAAAAATTCACCCGCCCAAATTTCTCTGAAATTTAGGCGAGTGAACTTACAACTCATAACTTATAACAAATAATTTTTTAATCTTTTATTTTTGAATTTAAATTTTGACTTTTGAATTTTGAATTATTTACTATGTTGATTTTAATTTACGGGGAAGACGATTTCCGCTCTGGAGTTTATTTAAAGGAAGTAATTTCTTTTTATAACAAAAAGAGCCCTTTTTTTGTAAGTTATGATTTTAGAGAAGAAGAAGATAAAAAATTAACTTTAAATGAATTAAAAAATATTTTGAGCAGCAAACCTCTTTTTTCTTCTGTAAGATTAATATTGTTTAAAGATATCTTGACTAATTTTGATGATGAATTTTTAGAGCAAATTTTAGAGACATTGAAAAAAGAAAAAATAAAAGAGGCAAAAGATATTTTGGTTATTTTTTATGAAAGAGAAAAATTAGAAGAGAATAAATTAAGCCAGTGGCTTTTAAAAAATTCTTTGAAAGTTAAAAATTTTGAATTGCTTAAAAACAGAGAGTTAGAAAATTGGTTTATGAAAGAAGAAGAAAAGTTTAAAATCAGACTTTCAAAAGAAGCCAGAGATATAATCATTTTGTCTTTTGGTTCAAACACCAGAGAAATTTCTAAAGTTTTGCAGAAATTATCTTTGTCAAAAAAGGGCTATTTTGATAAAAATTTTGTTGAGCAAAATATTAATTTGCCGGTTAAAACCAATATTTTTAAATTTTTAGATAGTTTGGCGGAAAGAAAAACAAAAGAAGCCTTTAAACTATTGAGAGACGAAATTGAATCAGGCACTTATCCGCTTGTTATTCTGACAATGATAGTAAACCAGTTCAGAAACCTGATAAAGATTAAAACTTATTTGGATAGTCCGAAAAAAATTTCTTTTGAAAGTTTAAAAATTCACCCCTTTGTTTATAAAAAACTCTTGCCAGTGGCAAAAAGTCTTTCATTGGATGGCTTGAAAAAGGCTTATCTCAAACTTTTAAATTACGACAAGAAAATAAAAGAGGGCGCGCTTGAACCAACTTTAGCCCTTGAACTATTGCTTTTGGATTTAAGAAAAATAAAATAAGGGGGTGCCCAGGGTGGGAGTTGAACCCACACGGCCACAAGGACCAGCAGATTTTGAGTCTGCTCTGTCTGCCAATTCCAGCACCTGGGCGCTTTTAATAATCCGCTTTTTAATAATTCGCTTTTAGTATAAAGGATTTAGTTCCTATTTTCAAGTTTATTAGAAAAATAGAAAATTTCAGAGTATAATAA
>DAOOKJ010000015.1:0-6725 GCA_035385585.1 Minisyncoccota bacterium
CTTCATCTACCCCAAAAATATATTTATATCCTTTTTTTTGATAAAATTTTTCAGTTTTTAAATCCATAAAATTAATTTTCTTGACATATTATCTAAATTTAGTTTTAACTTTTTGCTTTTTCTTGACCGTGTGATACAATGGAAATAATTTTGACTTTTGAATTTTAAATTTTGAATTATTTATTATGTATTTTACCCATCTTCATCTTCATAGTCATTATTCTCTTTTGGATGGCTTGCCAAAAATTGAGGAGATATTGCAAAAGGCAAAAGAAGTGGGTTTTGATAGTTTGGCTTTAACTGACCATGGGGTTTTATATGGTGCTTTAGAGTTTTATATCAAGGCAAAGGAATTGGGAATAAAACCCATTATTGGTTGCGAACTGTATTTGGCGCCCCGAACTCTGCATGACAAAGTTCCAAAAGTTGATACTAAATTTTATCACCTTCCTGTTTTGGTAAAAAATATAGAAGGTTATAAAAATTTATTACAATTGGTTACCATTGGCGAATTGGAAGGTTTTTATTACAAACCGCGAGTTGATAAAGAAGTCTTAAAGAAATATTCAAAAGGATTAATCGCCTTATCAGGGTGTTTACGGGGCGAAATTTGTCAGGCGCTTTTAGCTAATAGTTTCAGTAGAGCAAAAGAGCTATTAGAAGAATACCAAAATATTTTCGGAAAAGAAAATTTTTATTTGGAATTACAAGACCATTCAGAATTAGAAGAGCAAAAAAAAGTGAATGACTTGTTGATACAACTGGCTAACGAAACTAAGACACCCGCAGTTGTTACTTGCGACAGTCATTATTTGAATTTAGAAGACAAAAGGACTCACGAAGTGCTTTTGGCGGTTCAAACCGGAACGGGAATTGAAGATGAAGAAAGATTTACGATGAAAAAAACCGACCTTCATTTAAAGACAAAAGAAGAGGTAGAAAAAAATTTTAATTCCTATCCCCAAATTTTTGAAAATATCAAAAAAATCGTTGATAGTTGTAATTTAGAACTTGAATTGGGAAAAATTACTTTTCCGAAGTTTGAAACCCCAAATAATGAAGATCATTTTGAATATTTAAAGAAACTCACTTATGAAGGTTTTAATAAAATTTATAAAAATGATGTTCAAGCAAAAGAAAGATTAGATTATGAATTGGAGGTAATAAAACAAACAAATTTCGCCGACTATTTTTTGATTATTCATGATTTTATTAAATTTGCGGAGGAAAATGGCATTTTAACTAATACTCGCGGTTCTGCTGCCGGCTCATTAGTCGCTTATGCCTTGAATATTACTAGAGTAGACCCATTAAAATTTGAACTTTATTTTGAAAGATTTTTAAATCCAGAACGAATTCAGCCGCCTGATATTGATGTTGATGTGGCTGATAACAGGAGGCAGGATCTAATTGATTATCTTATTTCAAAATACGGCAAAGACCATGTGGCTCAGATTATTACTTTTGGCTTTATGAAAGCCAGATTAGCAGTTAGAGACGTTAATCGGGCTTTGGGATATCCCTATTCTCTTGGTGACAGAATAGCCAAACTTATTCCTTTCAATATGTCAGCAGAGGAGGCATTAAAAACGGTTCCAGAATTAAAAGAATTATATGAAACTGACTTTAAAGCAAAGGAAGTTTTGGATATTTCTCAAAAATTAGAAGGGGTAGCGAGGCATGCTTCAACTCATGCCGCTGGAGTTGTCATTACTTCAGAAAAATTAACTAGTTATGTTCCTTTACAGCATTCTTCAAGAAACGAGGAGGAAATAATTACTCAATATAATATGTACGATTTGGAAAAGATTGGTTTGATAAAAATGGATATTTTAGGCTTGAAAAATTTAACCGTGATTAAAAATAGTTTGAGAATCATTAAAAAAGTTTATGACAGAGAAATTAATTTAGATGAAATTGGATTTGATGATAAAGAAGTTTTTAACCTTCTTTCCAGTGGTCAGACAATTGGAGTTTTTCAAGTGGAATCTGAAGGTATGAGAAGATATCTGAAAGAATTAAAGCCAACAAATATTGAAGATGTAACTGCGATGTTGGCTTTATATCGGCCGGGACCAATGGAACTGATCCCGCAATTTATTAAAAGGAAACAAAAAAAGGAACCTATTACTTATCTTCATCCAAAATTAAAACCAATTTTAGAAAAAACCTATGGTATTTGTGTTTACCAGGAGCAGTTAATGAGAATTGCTCACGATTTGGCGGGTTTTTCAATGGCTGAAGCAGACGTTTTAAGAAAGGCGGTTGGCAAAAAAATCAAGAAACTTTTGGAAGCCCAAAAAGAAAAAATGATTGAGGGAATGAAACAAAATGAAATTCCAGAAAAAATTGCTTTTAAAATTTGGGAGTGGGTAAAACCTTTTGCCAGATATGGTTTTAATAAGGGTCATAGTGCTTCTTACGCAAGAATAACCTATCAAACTGCCTGGCTCAAAGCTCATTATCCCAACGCTTTTATGGCAGCCCTGCTTACATCTGATTTTGGAGATTTGGACAGAATAGCAATTGAAATTGGTGAGTGCGAAAGATTAAACATTAAAGTTTTACCTCCTTCAGTCAATAGTTCATTCGTTGAATTTGGAATTGATAAAGAAACAAAGGAAATTTATTTTAGTCTGGCGGCGATAAAAAATGTGGGAGTTGGAGTGGCGCAGGCAATTCAGGAAGAAAGACAAAAAAACGGCTTGTTTCAGAGTTTAGCAGATTTCTTAAAAAGGCTAGATAGGCAACTTTTAAACCGGAAAACTCTGGAAAGCTTAATGAAATCAGGAGCCTTAGACTGTTTTGGCTCGCGCGAGTTAATGGTGGAAAATTTAGATGAAATTTTAAATTGGGCAAATCATAATTTTAATCATTTTAACCATCCGCAATTGGATTTGTTTGGGGAAACAAATGTCAATATTTTAGAGAAACTTAAAAAAGAAAAAGGGGAACCGCCTGTTGACAGATTAAAAAGAGTAAATTGGGAAAGAGAATATTTAGGGCTTTATCTGACAATTCATCCATTAGAAGGGTATCAAAAAGTTTTGGCTAAATATAGTTTTCCTCTTTCAAAGATTGATTTTTCAATGATAGGCAAGAAAATAAAAATAGGCGGTTTCATCTCCCAAATTCAAAAAATCAGAACAAAAACCGGCCAGAATATGGTGTTTCTAAAATTATCAGATAACAGCCGGAAAATGGAAATTGTGTTTTTTCCCCGAGCATTGAAAGAAAATCAGTTTCTTTTGGCAGAAGATAAAGTGGTTTTAGTAGAAGGGAAGCTTGATAAAAGAAATGGAGATTTTCAATTAATTGGAGAAAAGATTGAAGAAATCAAGCCATTAGAGGCATAAACAGACAATTTTTTGACTTTAAATTAGTTTTGTAGTTAAATAAGAAGTATAAATATATGGCCAAGAATAAAAACGGCTCCTCTTTGGATACTTTGCGTCATTCGTTGGCGCATATAATGGCATTAGCCTTAAAAAGAATTTATGGCGAAGTTATTTATGGCGTCGGACCAACAATAGAGAATGGTTTTTATTATGATGTTGAAATTAAAAACAAAACTTTAAATAAAACTTTAACAGAAAAGGATTTAGAGAAAATAGAACAAGAGATGAGAAAGATTATTGAAGAGAAACTTCCTTTTAAGAAAAAATATTTGTCTTTGAAAGAGGCGGAAACTTTATTTAAGAAATTAAAACAAAACTATAAATTAGAGTTAATCAAAGATTTAAGAAAATACGGCACGACAGTAGAAAACGAAAAAGAAAATATAAAGAATAAGAAATCAAATAAAATAAACAAAGTTTCTATTTATGAGGTGGGCGAGTTTGTGGATTTATGTCGCGGTCCTCACGTAAAAAATACTTCAGAACTGCCTTTAAGTTTTAAATTAACCAAGGTTTCAGGCGCTTATTGGCGCGGCAAAGAAGAGAACCCAATGCTTCAAAGAATTACCGGGGTGGCTTTTCAAACCCAAAAAGAATTGAAAGATTACCTTAATTTTATTAAAGAGGCAGAAGAAAGGGACCATCGATATTTGGGAGAAAAATTAGACTTGTTTCATTTTGACGAGAATTTAGGACCGGGTTTAGTTTTGTGGCACCCAAAAGGAGCAATGCTTAAAAAGATTATTGAAGAATACGCTTTAAACGAATATCTAAAAAATGGCTACGAGTTGGTCAATACCCCTCATATTGCCCAGTTAAAACTTTGGAAAATATCCGGTCACGCTGATTTTTATAAAGAAAGTATGTATCCGGCGATGCACCTAAAAGAAATAAATGAGGAAGAGAATATTGACTATGAAATAAAACCAATGAATTGCCCTTTTCATATTTTAATTTATAAAAATAAAATTGTTAGTTATAAAGATTTACCTTTAAGATATACAGAATTAGGAACTGTTTATCGTTACGAAAAATCAGGAGTTTTGCATGGTTTAAACAGAGTAAGGGGTTTTACCCAAGACGATGCTCATATTTGGTGCAGCATAAAAGATTTGCCAAAAGAAATTGAAGGCGCTTTAGAATTGGCTTTAAAAATTTTAAATAAATTTGGTTTTAAAGATTTTGAAATTGATGTTTCCACCAGACCAGAGAAATTTATTGGTCAGAAAAAAGTTTGGGATATCGCCACTAAATCTTTAACCCAAACTTTAGAAAAAAAGAAAATTAAATATTTTATTGATAGAGGAGGCGGCGCTTTTTACGGTCCTAAAATTGATATTAAAATCAAAGACGCAATTGGCCGGGCCTGGCAATGCACCACCATTCAAGTTGATTTTAATTTGCCCCAGAGATTTGAAATGACTTACATTGACAAAAACGGCAGAAAGGAGCAGCCGATTATGATTCATCGAGCGCTTTTAGGAAGTTTAGAAAGGTTCATTGGAATTTTAATTGAACACTATAAAGGAGAATTTCCCTTATGGTTAGCGCCTGTCCAGGTTATGGTTTTACCGATTCTAGAAGAAAATCAACAATTCGGGAAAAAGGTTTTAGAAAACTTAAAAGAAAAAGGATTTAGAACAGAAATAGATTTAAGAAACGAAACTCTGTCAAAAAGAATAAGAGAGGCAGAACTTCTAAAAATTCCTTATTTAGCGATTATTGGCAAGAAAGAAGAAAAAGCAAAAAAAATTGCCATAAGGCAAAGAAAAATTGGCGATTTGGGACAAATGCCAATTGAGAAATTTGAAGAAAAGATGAGAAAGGAATTATGAATCATAAATCAAGAATTATGGATTTAGTATTTTGTATTTCTTGCCCGCTTAAATTTCTTTAGAGAAATTTGGGCGGATAAAATTTTTGACTTTTGACTTATCTATTATGTACCATCCAAATAAATTTCAAAAAAAATACGAGCGATATTGGGCAAAAAATCATTTTGCTTTATTTAGGGCGCAAGATAATGTTAAAAAAGCAAAATTTTATATTTTAGATATGTTTCCCTATCCTTCAGGAGAGGGGCTTCATGTTGGCCATATTAAGGGATATACTGCCACTGATGTTTTGTCGCGCTTCTACCGAATGAAAAATTATAATGTCTTACACCCAATGGGTTGGGATGCTTTTGGGTTGCCGGCAGAAAATTACGCTTTGAAAATCAAAAAACCTCCCCAGGAAGCGGTTTTAAACAATATTAAGAAATTTAAAAAGCAGTGTCAGGAAATGGGATTTAGTTATGATTGGAGAAGGGAAATTAATACCACAGATCCGAATTATTATAAATGGACCCAGTGGATTTTCCTTCAATTATTTAAACATAATTTGGCTTATGAAGCCGAGGTGCCAGTTAACTGGTGCCCTTCGTGTAAAACCGTTTTGGCTGACGAAGAGGTGATTAACAATACTTGCGAGCGATGCGGCACCGAAGTAGAAAGAAAAAAATTAAAGCAATGGCTTTTGAGAATCACGGCTTATGCCGAAAGGCTTTTAAAAGATTTGGATTTGCTGGACTGGCCGGAAAGCATTAAAACAATGCAAAAGAATTGGATAGGAAAAAGCGAAGGAGTAGAAGTAGATTTTCGGATAGAAAATACAGAAGAGTATGTTAAAGTTTTTACTACCAGAATAGATACTATTTTTGGCGCCACTTATTTAATTTTGTCTCCGGAACATCCATTAACTGAAAAAATTACCTCTTTGAACTATCAAAAGGAAGTTGAGGATTATATAGCGCAGACCTCTCAAAAGTCAGAATTTGAAAGAATTAAGGAAACAAAGATAAAAACCGGAGTTTTTACCGGCGCTTATGCGATTAATCCGGCAAATAAAGAAAGAATTCCGGTTTGGATTTCTGATTATGTATTAATGAATTATGGCACTGGGGCGATAATGGGAGTACCGGCTCACGATAAAAGAGATTGGGATTTTGCCAAAACTTTCAGCTTGCCGATAAAAGAAGTAATTTCTTTAGACGGAAAAGAAAGTTTAGATTTGAAAGAACCATTTGAAGGCGAAGGGATATTAATTAATTCCGGCCCTTTTTGCGGCCGGCCATCAAAAGAAACGATTGAGCAAATAATGCTTTACACTGGCGGAAAAAAAACAGTTTGCTATAAATTAAGAGATTGGATTTTTTCCAGACAAAGATATTGGGGAGAACCCATTCCGATCATAAAATGCGAGAAGTGTGGCAATGTGCCTTTAAAAGAAACTCAATTACCCTTAAGATTGCCTAAAATTAAAAAGTATGAACCAACTGGCACTTAT
>DAOOKJ010000016.1:0-5699 GCA_035385585.1 Minisyncoccota bacterium
GCCGTTCGCTTTTTGGCAAATCTCTAATTAAAAAATTAGAGTTTTCACGGTGGGGATTTTTCATAGATTTATTTTTATTATTTTAAAGTAAGAAGGTGAAGTTTAAGGAAAATTTCTATGCTCTCTACTACTTTGTCTTTTAGTTCTGCCGGACTGGCCGCTACCCAATCGGTAAAATTATATAACTCTTGATTGTCAACTTTAAACCATTTGTTATTCTTATAAAGAAAAATCAACAAAGTGGCTAGGGCTATTCTTTTGTTTCCATTTTGAAAAGGATGATTTTTTATCATTAGATAAAATAAAATAGCGGATTTGCCGATTAAGCCTTTATATAAATCTCTTTTATTAAATCTTTGGAAAGGCGTCGCGAGGCAACTTTCCAAAACGCGAGGAAACCGGGTCCTAAAAGCGGAAATCAGTTCGCTAAATTCCGAGTCTTCTTTTGCCAGTTTAAAAGTAAGATATTCAACTTCTGCCAAAGTAATTGGTTTCATATTTGTTCTTGGCCTAAAAGTTTAAGCGCAACTTTATAATCGCTAATCACTTTTTTTATTCCTTTATCAATAATATTTTTTTGCTCTTTGGTTATGGTTTTTCCTAAAATGTTTTCCACTTCTTCTTTCAAAATAACAAAATTGCGGCCAATTTTAATGGCTTTTATTTGTCCTCTCTTTATTTGCTTTAAAACTGCTGTTTGGCTAATACCTAAAAGTTTTGATATTTCAGTAATGGTGAAAAACTTTTTATTTTTCATAAATTGTATATAACTCAATTTTTTTGAGTTCATTTAAAGCCAAATTAAGGCGCTGGTCGCTATTAGTATGAAGAGTAAATAAAGTGTCCCCAACTATTACCCTTTCATTAATGGTTTTGTTTAAATAGATGCCGGCCTGTTTGGTTGAAGGAGAACCCAAAAGGCGCGCTATTCTCACTAATTTTTTCAAATCAATTTTAGAAACAATCCCCTGTTTTTTTGCTTTAAACTCATAATTTACTTGACCTAAAGAAATTTTATCGGAAGAAATATCTTTGATTCCTCCTTGAGCTTCAATAATTTTTTTAAATTGACTTAAGGCTCCGCCGTTTTTCAATTGATTTAAAGCGATTTCTTCGCCTTTCCCAATTGGCGCTTTTTTAGTTAATTCCAACAAGGCACCGGCTAATTTTACTGCTCTTTTTTCCAAATCAAGAGGCCGGTCTTCTTTCTGCTCTAAAACTTTTAAGGCATCTTTAATTTCCAAAGCCGGACCTATTCCCCTGCCAACTGGCCCGTTTATTCTTTCAATAATCACTTTTGTTTTAATATTAAACTTTCTGCTTAAATAAAGGAACGTTTTTTTGACTTTTTTCGCTTCACAAAAACTGGAAATTTTTGCTCCTTCGGCAATTGGCATATCAATTACCAGATGAGTCGCACCCATCGCCACTTTCTTTGCCATAATAGAAACAATCATTTTTGAATAAGGCTCTACTCCCAACTCGTAACTTACTCTTAAAATTCTGTCATCTGCCGGCGCTAATTTTAAAGAACCGCCCCAAACCAGACAAGCATTAGTTTCAGCGACTACTTTTTTTATTTTTTCCAAGGAAAATTCCACTGGTGCGACTGTTTCAATCACATCCGCGGTGCCGGCTTCGGAAGTCACGGCTCTGGAAGAAGTTTTGGGAATAAAGATATTTAAATTGGAAATAATAGAAACAACAATCGGAGTAGTGCGATTGCCTGGCAATCCGCCGATAGAATGTTTGTCTGCCACTATTTCTTTATTCCAAAAAATCATTTCCCCAGTTTCTGCCATTGTCTTTGTCATATAATAAATCTCTTCTTTCGACAATCCATCTTTTTGGAAGGAAGAAGCTAAAAAGAAAGCAATCTGGATATCATCCAGCCGGTAATTGACAATATCTACCATTATTCCCTTAATTTCTTCATAAGTTAATTTTTTGCCTAAAAGTTTTTTTCTGATATTCTCGAGCGAAGGAGGTGGTTGAGTTAAAGATAGTTCCAGAATATCACCCTCTTTAATTTTGTATCTTAGGATAATATCTTTAAAAAGGCCAATCTCTCCTTGGCTAACTAATTCTTTAGTTAAATCAACCCCCACCTCTGTCTGTTTATGATTCCATTTTAAAAGTAATTCATCGCCCGCTCTAATGCCATAAGTTTTTGCGTCTTGGTCATTAATAACTACCACCCACGGATGGCCAGTTTTTATATCCAAATATTTTGCTTTAAGAAAAAAAACGCCGTTTTTTTCTTCCATATGCTCTTCCATAGTTATAAAATATTTTGTTTTAAAAAGTTTGCCAAAGGATTTACAATATTCAGTTTAAAATAACGATTCTCCAAGGTATTGGTGGTAATTATTCTTTTGGGAAAGATGCTTTTTATTAAATCAAGCCCTAACTCGTCTATAAGATGAACAAAAGCGAAACTAATGCTTTTTGCTCCTTTATGTTTTATTATTTGAGCGACTTTTAATAAGGTTTTGCCACTGCTTAAAATATCGTCAACAATAATTGCCTCTTTGTCTCTAAAATTAAAATCTGACTCTAAAAATTCAATTTCGCCAGTTTGAGCGTTTCGCTGTTTAAGAAAAACATATTTTTCTGAGGGAAAATTTTGAGAGAAATCATCAACAAAATTTTTTGCTTCCCTATCCGGACCGACAACCACGGTTTTGGGCAATTCAAAATCACTAAAAAATGCTGACATCTCTTTAAAAAGAGAAATATTGTAGGCAGGGATAGTAAATAAATCAGATATCTTCTTTCGATGCTCATGAGAATTACAGGTGATAAAAACATCTAAATTTTTTTCTAAAATCTGCGCCAGATACAATGAGGAAACCGGTTCTCCTTCTAAAAATACCGCATCTTGCCTGGCATAGGGATAATAAGGCATTATTCCTATAACTTTTTGAGAAATTTCTTTTAGTTTTTTTGAAAGAAAAAGATATTTAATCAAATAAGAATTGACATTTTCCAGTTTCTTATTTTGGTAAATTAAAATCGCCCGATTGATTTCCGGCTCTTTTTCCAGTTTTGGCAGCACTTCTCCGTCTGGAAAAATTCTTTCTTCTACTTTAAGGTAGTCAATGCCTAAAAGTTTTGAGAGTTCAAAAGCCAAATTATCACCAACAACGTAATCTTTCATATCTAAAATTATATCACAAATCCTTCTTTCTTTAAAATTTTAATGATTTTTAAAGAGGTTTTGCCGTCGCCAAAAGGATTTTGCCAGTTTCTTTTTCTTTTAAGCATTGTATTTGCTCCTTTTAAAATTTTATAGGGGTCAGTGCCTGCTAAAATGTTGCTTTTCACTTTTAAAGTTTCCGGCCGCTCGGTATTTTCCCTTAAAGTCACGCAAGGAACTTTTAAAATACAACTTTCCTCTTGAATGCCGCCTGAATCAGTTAAAGCCAATTTAGCATTCATTAATAGATTCAGAAATTCAAAATAGCCTAAGGGTTTAATAGTTTTCACCCCTTCGGGGACTTTTAATTTAAATTTTTCTATCATTTTTTGAGCGCGGGGATGAATTGGGTAAATAATCGGCAAATGATAATTTTTGTAAATTAAATTTAGTCCTTCTAAAATTCCTTTTAATTTTTCTTTAAAATCAACATTCTCTGAACGGTGAGCGGTAATTAAAAAATACTTTTCTTTTTTGATTTTTAAATCATTAAAAATTTTGTTGTATTTTTTGGCGATTTTGATATTTTGAAATAGGGCATCGACTATTAAATTGCCTACCACAAAAATTTTTGTTTTTTCTATTCCCTCTTTTAATAGGTTCTCTTTCGCAATTTTAGTCGGGGCGAACAAATAATCAGCAATATGGTCAGCTACAACCCGATTTATCTCTTCTGGCATAAATCTGTCGTAAGAACGCAAGCCAGCCTCAATATGAGCCAAAGGTAAATGAAGTTTTGCCGCAGCCAAAGCAGCGCTTAGCATTGAATTAGTATCTCCATAAACTAAAACTAATTTGGGTTTTTCCTTCAAAAAAAGTTTTTCAATTTCAATCAAACCAACTCCGGTTTGATAACTATGAGTACCAGAGCCAATTTTTAAATTATAATCTGGTTTTAAAATTTTTAATTCTTCAAAAAACACTTTATCCAGTTCTTTTGAATAATGCTGGCCAGTGTGAATAATAAAAAAATTAGCCCTCTTTTTTGAAAGAGTTTTGATTAAAGGCGACATTTTAATGAAAGTCGGCCGGGTACCAAAAACAATCGCGATTTTATCTTTTTTCATAAATTGGAAATTTTTTAAGCAGTTTAAGAATTTCTTTCTTAACCATTTCCGGTTTTTCTTTTTTTATCAATAATTGGTAAAACCAATTGGCGATAATTCTCATTTCTTTTTCTTTCATTCCCCTGGAAGTAACCGAGGGAGTGCCGATTCTAATTCCAGAAGGCTTAAATGGTTTTAAATCGCCGGGAACAACATTGCGGTTGGCAATAATTGCCGCTTTTTCTAAAATTTTTTCTGCTTCAATGCCAGAAAAATCAGTGTTTCTCAAATCAATTACCATTAAATGATTGTCAGTGCCATTAGTCACTAATTTAAAACCTAATTTTTTTAATTCTTCGGCTAAAACTGCGCTATTTTTTAACATTTGTCTTTGATACTGTTTAAAATCTTTTCTCTGGGCTAATTTTAGCATTAAAGCAATGGCGGCAGTGACGTTATTGTGCGGCCCGCCTTGCATTCCGGGAAAAACTGATTTGTTAATCTGACTTTCTAAATCTATTTTAAATTTTTTGGCAATTTTAGATTTTTTGTTGATAAATATAATTGCTCCCCTGGGACCGCGCAAAGTTTTATGAGTGGTGGTGGTAACAATATCGCTATATTCAAAAGGATTAGGATGAAGATCTGCCAAAACCAAACCGGCAATATGAGAAATATCCGCCATCAGATAAGCGTCAACTTTGTTGGCAATTTTAGAAAATCTCAAAAAGTCTATTTTTCTTGGATAAGAAGTAGTGCCGCAAACTATTAATTTTGGCTTATATTTTTTAGCCAATCTTTCCACTTCTTTGTAATCTATTAATTGGGTTTTCTCGTTTAAACCATATTGGATTGCTTTATAGATTTTGCCGGAAAAATTAACAAAATGGCCATGAGTTAAATGACCGCCGCTAGCCAAACTCATTCCCAAAAAAACATCTTTTGGCTGAAGCAAAGCATTGTAAACTTCTAAATTTGCAGGAGAGCCGGAATAAGGCTGGACATTGACTGCCCAATCTTCTTCTTTGAGATTAAAAGCTTCAAGCGCTCTTTTTTGGGCTAAAATTTCTATCTTGTCATAATAAAAATTTCCGGGATAATACCGTTTAAAAGGATAGCCTTCAGAGTATTTATTGACCAGAGGCGAACCTAAAACTTCCAAAATCGCGGTTGGGGCAATATTTTCTGAAGCAATTAAATCAAGAGTCTGCTTTTGTCTTTGAATTTCTTTTGAAACCAATTGATAAAGTTCTTTGTCTGTTTTTTTTAAAAGATTAAACATTTATTTGGATTTCTTGGCATTAATTCTTTTGGCTTTCTTAAAATGATATTTGTGGCTTTTGCAGGAAAGCCGCGCTGGCCTTAAAACTTTAATTTGCCTCACTTTTTCTCTTTGATTAATAATTCTTTTTTTCATATTTTTATAAAGAAGTTTACGGAGAACTGTTCTCCGT
>DAOOKJ010000017.1:0-5606 GCA_035385585.1 Minisyncoccota bacterium
CAAGAACTGAAATAGAAACCAGATGGAGGGGTCCCATACATATATATAAAATATTTTCAAGGTTCTTTTGGGCTGCGATAGAACGGTTACAAACCCTGTTGCAGTTGTTTATACACAAATGTTAGCATTTTAAGATTAGCAAATAATCTTTTAGTTGTCAAACAAAAATTAGAAAAATGACCAAAATTGTTAAACTCTTGACAAACTGAAATTAGGCTTTAAAATATATACTAAAATGAAAATTACCTTTATTTTTGGGTCGATACCTTAAAAGCTAATTCTTTTAAGGCTTAGTGTTAAAAATTAATTTAAATAAAAATGAAATACAAATGTAGTGCTTGCGGCCATATTTATAATGAAGCCGAGGAAGACGTAAAGTTTGCGGATTTGAAGGAAGATTGGGTTTGCCCGAAATGCGGCGCGCCGAAAGAAGCCTTTGAATTAGAAGAAAATAGCGATGAAGATTATTATGGTGAAGATATAGAGTCTGAATCAGATGAAGATTTGATATAACTTAAATTTGTTTAAATTAAAAGCCACTCTTTAAATCTCAGGAGTGGTTTTTAATTTTATGTTTTATATTTATTTTCTATCAGGGTAAATTCCTAAAAGAGGCAATAAACTTTGACCAGTCATCTCTTGAGGAATTTTTAAATCAAAAAGATTTAAAATAGTTGGTGCCACATCAGCCAGCATTCCCCCGGCAGTTCTTTCTATATTTTTGATTTCTTCGTCAGTTCGAGGGGTTTGTCTTTTGTATTGATTGTCTACCAAATAAAAAGGGACGGGGTTTACATCGTGTTCTGTTTCTATTTCACCAGTATAAGGATTAGTCATTCTCTCAAGGTTGCCGTGGTCAGCGGTGATTAAAAAGGTATAATTATAATTTAATCCTCGGCTGACTATTTTTTGGATTTCTTTATCAACAATTTCAGCCGCGGCTATTCCTGCTTCAAGATTACCGGTATGACCTATTAAATCAGGATTAGCATAGTTAATTAGAATGAAATCATAAATATTTTCTTCAAAAGCCTGAAGCAGCCTCTCACTGACTTTTTCTGCCATCAATTCGGGATAATCTTTCAAGTGCAAGGTTTTAAGCGAAGGGATAATTACCCAATATTCGCCTGGATAAGGTTCTTCTTTTAAGCCATCAAAAAAATAAGTGACATGGGCATACTTTTCTGATTCAGCCAAATGCAGTTGTCTTTTTTGATTTTCTGACAAGACTTTTGCCAGACAAGTAGAGATTTTTTGCGGAGGAAATGCCACTAAAACATTGAAATCCTTTCGATACTGAGTCATTGTGCTGATTTTTAGTCTTTCAAACCGCTTTACTTCAAATTGGTTGAAATATGGGTCAACAAAAACTTCTACTAATTGTCTCATTCTTTCTTCTCGAAAATTGAAAAAGATTATTCCGTCTTCTTCTTTTATAAGCTTTGAAGAAATGTCTTCATTAGAAGGATTAATGATTGCTGGGATAATAAATTCATCGGTAATATTTTCTTTATACGAGTTATCAAGATAATCTATTGGATTGGTGGCAATTTTACCCTTGCCAAAAATAATTAAGTCATAAACTTTTTGTGTTCGGTTGTAATTTTTATCTCTATCCATGCCATAAAATCTGCCGCTTAAGGAGGCAATTTTAGCATTTGGTCTATTTTCTAAATCGAGGTAAAGTTTCCTTAACAAATTTTTAGCAGCAGTGGGAGGAGAATCCCGACCGTCAGTAAAGAGATGAAGATTTATTTTTTTTATATTCCATTGTAAGGCTAAATCAATCAAGGCCAGAAGATGTTCATAGGAGCTATGAACCAAGGCTTCGCTTAAAAGGCCAATTAAATGCAAAGAACTATTTTTTTCTTTGACATAGCGGCAAGTTTCAACTAAAGCCGGATTCTGAAAGAAAGTTTTGTTATTAATTGCTTGAGAGATTCTTACTGAGTATTGATAAATAATTTGCCCTGTACCTAGAGTTAAATGCCCAACTTCACTATTTCCGGCTTCGTTAAATGGTAAACCAACTGCAATTCCTGAAGCTTGCAAAGTGGTTGAAGGATAAAATTTTTTGATTTCTTTAATAAAAGGAGTCTTTGCTTGATAGATAGCATTGGAGAAATCTTCGCGGCCAATTCCCCAACCATCTAAAATTACCAAACAAATTTTTGAACTTAAAGGCATAAGAAATTAACTTACAACTTATAATTAATAACTCTATTTTATTATACTCCTTTTGAAATGTTTTGGAAAATTTTTGACAAAGACAAAACAGTTTGCTATAATGGAAAAGTTTGTTGAAATAAATGGTTGAAAAAAATTAATTTTGACAGTTATTCTCGTGGTTTTCGCTATTTAAGATTAGATTTCGGAGCATTGAGAGAGGTTTAAAGCTATGAAATTTTCTATTTTTTCACTCTTTTTGTTTATTCTTTCTTTTGTTGGAGCCAAATTTAAACTGGCTTTTTTAGAGTTTAATTCCGGATTAATATAAGTTTTATATAAGAACCTGAGATAAACTGTCATTTACTATTATGACTATTTTTTTATTTATAATAATTTCTGTTTTAGCAGGTATCCTTTTAGGATATTTCATTAGGCAGAGTTTAGCCCAAAAGCAGGCTAATTCAATAGAGGCGAAATTAAAAATTCGTTTGGAGAAAGTTAAAGAAGAAGCAAAAAATTTAGTTGCTGAAGCAAAAGAAAAAGCGGATAAAATTTTAGAAGAAGCCCGTGAAGAGGAGAAAAAGCGGAAGAATCAGTTAAATAAATTAGAAGAAAGATTGATGGAAAGGGAAACGCTTTTGGATAAAAGGCAATTAGATTTAGACGAGAAAGAAAAAGAAATCAAAGATATCTACGAAAAAATTCAAAATTTGAAGACTGAGTTAGAAAATTTAAAAAATTCAGAATTAGAAACTTTGGAAAAGATCGCAAAAATGACGATTACAGAAGCTAAAAATGAACTTTTTGAGAGATTAGAAAAAGAGCATCAAGCAGAAATTTTAGAACTTTTGCGAAAATATGAAGATTCAAACAAAGAAGAATTAGAAAAAAAGGCAAGAGAAATAATGGCCTCAGCCATTGAAAGATATGCCCATTCTAATGTAAGTGAAGTGACGACTTCTATTGTTGATTTACCCTCCGATGATATAAAAGGAAAAATTATTGGCCGGGAAGGAAGAAATATTAGACATTTTGAGAAATTAACCGGGGTAGAGCTAATAATTGATGATTCACCTTCAACGATTATTCTTTCAAGCTTTGATCCGGTAAGAAGGGAAATTTCAAAATTGGCATTAGAAAAATTAATAGCTGATGGCAGAATTCAGCCGGCAAAAATAGAAGAGAAAGTTTTGGAGGCTCAAGCAGAAATAAGGGATGAGATTAAAAAAGCAGGTGAAGAAGCAGTTTATGAAGCAGGAATTTTGGATTTACCCCCAGAAATAGTGCATCTATTAGGCCGTTTGAAATTTAGAACGAGTTACGGTCAAAATGCTTTAGCTCATTCTTTGGAGGTTTGTTTAATAAGCAGCGCCTTGGCATCTGAATTGGGCGCCAATGTTGAAATTGCTAAAAAGGCAGGGCTTTTACATGATATTGGGAAAGCGGTGGATCAAGAAATAGAAGGTACCCATTTAGAACTAGGCAGAAGGATTCTTCAAAAATATCAAATATCTGAAGAAATAGTCAAAGCAATGCAATCTCATCATGGAGATTATCCGGCTGAAACTCTTGAAGCTGTAATTGTTAATGCCAGTGATGCTATATCTGCTTCACGACCAGGGGCAAGAAAAGACAATTTAGAAGCCTACCTAAAAAGATTAGCTAATTTGGAAGAAATTGCCGCTTCTTTCGAGGGAGTAGAAAAAGCCTATGCAATTTCTGGAGGGAGAGAATTGCGAGTTTTTGTTTTTCCTGAAAAAATAGACGATTTACAGGCCTTCAAGTTGGCCCAAAATATTGTCAAGCGGATAGAATCTGAATTAAAATATCCGGGAGAAATTAAAGTAACGGTTATTAGGGAGACAAGAGTCATTGAAGTTGCTCGCTAAAATAATAATAAAATATTGTTTGACAAGAAAGAGTGTGCTATAATACTATATATTTAAAAGGTCGAACATTTCTTCAGTCCCGAGGGGCTGAAAAAATTTAAAAAATAAAAATATGACAAAAGAGGGATTAATCGAAGCAGTTGCTTCAAAAGCCTGTTCTAAAAAAGAGGCAAGTGATATAGTTAACGAGGTTTTTGATTTAATTACCAAAGCCCTATCTAAGGGGGAAGATGTGGTAATTACTGGTTTTGGAACTTTTAGCGCTAAAAAAAGAGCAGCCCGGCAAGGAGTTAATCCTAAAACCGGAGAAAAGATTAGTATTCCTGCAATGACGGTACCAAAATTTAAAGCAGGAAAAGGATTAAAAGAGGCCGTTAAATAATAACCAAAAACAAAAACCCAGCGTAAAGCTGGGTTTTTGTTTTTCTATCTTATAACTTTAATTTTCTTCTAAATTTTTTAGAGTAAGAGTAAGTCGATTATTTTTAGTGCTTGTAATTTTGGCTTTGACTATTTCCCCTTCTTTTAAAACTTTTTTGATAGAGTCGGCTCCTTTTGCCTCTTTTTGTTCTGCCAGCAGGTTTTTTTCTTCTCGACTCTGTAGTTTTTCTAAAGGAATTTCTGAAATATGAATTAAAGCATCAATAGGGAAAGGAGTATTTTGTAAAGTTGCGAAGGCGCCAAAGTCAACTATTTTAGTAATCTTGGCCTCAACCAAGTCACCGACTTTGAAATTTTTAACGAACTCATTAATTTTATCCTGTTCTACTAATTTTTCAGAAAAAATTAATTTAGAAGTATTCTGATCTAAATCCAAAATTTTGATTTTAATTTCTTGGCCAATCAAGTTTTTTAATTTTCCAAGAATTTTTTCTTTATCAGCGTTTTCAACGCGGGGATAATGCTCCAAAGATAATTGCGATACAGGCAAAAACCCTGTCACCCCTTCTATCTTTCCTATTAAGCCACCAGCATTTGCTTCAGAAATTAAAAGCGAAACAACTTGATTTTCTTCTTTTATCTTTTTTAATTTTTCCCAAGATTGGGAAAGATTTATTTCTTCAAAAGTAGCCTCTATTAAGCCCATTTCGTTTTCTCTTTCTAGCACTCTTATTACCAACTCATTTCCAACCTCGATATTTTTAATCATTTCCTTCGCCTGAGAAAACTGGGGACCTCTTATAATTCCTGTTCCATAAGGAGATAGATCCACTAATAAAAAATGACCGCTTTTTTCCAAAACTGTCGCTTTCAAACAAGTATTTTCTATTATTTCATTAGGAAATTGATATTTTTTTGATTTGATGAATGTTTGCTCTGCCATTTTTTTACATTTTTCGCTAAAAGTGAAATGTTAACGAAGTGCCGAGGCGGTGAATCGAACACCGGACGCCTTGCTCTTCAGGCAAGCGCTCTTCCACTGAGCTACCTCGGCTTTCTAATATTTTAAAGTGTAATTAGTTTAACAAAAAAATTTTTAAAAGTAAAGAAATAAGTGGGTGATGCAGGACTCGAACCCGCGACCTCGTCGATGTAAGCGACGCGCTC
>DAOOKJ010000018.1:0-5027 GCA_035385585.1 Minisyncoccota bacterium
ACCACTTTATCGGAAATATCATAAGGTAGTTGTTTTTTAAAGGATTCGGTTAGCAAAAATTGTTTGTCATAACTGGTAAACGCATTTGCCCCGCCATAAAATAAATGCTTATTGTAAGTCAAACGACGGAGCAATTCTTTTGGAAAATCAGCGATATTTTTTGGTAAAAGTTTTGAGAGTTGATAAGGAATTATTTTGATAAATTTCGGAAGTTTTTCCAAATATCGCCAGAATCTTTTCCAGAATTTAAAATAGATTAAATCTTTTTCATATCCATTAAATAGTTCATCTGAACCTTCGCCTACCTGACCCATTATGACGCCATTTTCCCGAAACATCTTTGCTAAGTAATAAACCGGAAAACAAACCCAGTCGCCATTCGGGTCGTCACTATAGGCTGCCATTTTGTCTATCCAATCTAAAAATTCTTCTGGTCCAACTATTGCCTCGTGGCTTTTTGCTTTTATCAATTCGTTTATTTTTCTTGAATACTGAAATTCATCAAATTCTGGATAATCCTTGTAAGAGATAGAAAAAGTTTCCACTGGCTTTCCCATTGCTTTTGACATTAAGACCGCATTGGTTGAAGAATCTATTCCGCCGGATAAAAAGCAACCAAAAGGCACATCTGAAACCATTTGGCTCTTTACAGAATCTTGCAAGAGTTCTTTTGTTTTTTCTATAAAATATTTTTCTTTTTCTTCGCTTGTTTTGGAATTGTTTAATTGTTGGATTGATAAATTGTTTAAAGGGGACCAGTAGCGGTTAATTTCTAAATGGCCGAATTTGTCTAATGTTAAATAATGAGCCGCTGGAAGTTTTTTAATATTTTTAAATAAAGTAAAAGGCGCTGGAGTTGAAGCAAAAGTCAAATAATGAGAAATGCCTTCTAAATCTGGTTCGCGTTTTACGATTGAATTTTTTAAAATTGCTTTTATTTCTGAACCAAAAAGAAAAATTCCATCTTTAAAGTAGTAATAAAACGGCTTTATTCCAATTCTGTCTCTGGCGGCAAAAAGTTTTTGTTGTTTTTCGTCCCAAATCACAAAAGCAAACATTCCGTTTAAATCCTCAAGGCATTTCTCCCCTTTTTCTTCGTATAAATGCAGAATAACTTCGCTGTCGGTTCTTGATTTGAAGTGATGACCTTTGATAATTAAATCTTCTCTTAATTCTTGAAAATTGTAAATTTCGCCGTTAAAAATAAGCCAAATTGATTTATCTTCGCTTGACATTGGCTGATTGCCCTTTTTTGACAAGTCAATAATTGAAAGCCGGCGGAAACCTAAACCTAACTTTTTATCTTTGGAAATATAGATGCCTTTGTCATCTGGTCCACGGCTAATCAAAGAATCGCGCATTGAAACCAATGTTTCTTCTTTGACTGTTAAAGAATTATTAGCAATGTAAATTCCTGTAATGCCGCACATAATTATTAAAAAGTTCTCTATTTTAAGTATTTCTCCCGAGCCAATTGATGCTCCTTATAGGTTTTGGAAAAAATCGTCTGGCTGGTTTTGCGGTCGGTTAAATAATACCAAAAGTCATTTTCTAATGGTTCTAAAACCGCTAAAATTGTTTCTTTTGAAGGATTAGAAATCGGCTGGGGTGGCAAGCCCTTATAAAGATAAAGGTTAAAAGGCGAATCTGTTTTAAACGAGGAAAGAGTCAACTCGCAATCGCTAAAAGTTCTGTAATTAGCATAGCAAATACTGGCATCAACTTGCAAAGGCATATCTTGTTTTAATCTTTTAAGCAGGATATCCGCAACCATTCTTTTATCTTCGTAAGTTTTAACTTCTTTTTCTATTAAAGAAGCGATAATTAAAACCTCATAAAAATTTTTATTTTGCTGCTTTGTTTTTGCAATTATTTCACCGTTTATCTGTTTTACAAAATTAGTTACAAAAATTTCGGCAATTTCTTTTGGAGTTATACCTTTGACTAAATGATAAGAATCAGGATAAAGAAAACCCTCTAATGGTTTATCCAAATAATCCTGAATTTCTATATCTTTAAATAAATCTTTAAAGTCCCTAACAAGAAACACTTCCAAACTTTCATCTTCTTTTAAAATCTCTGCTGCTTTTAAATTTCTTTCTATTTCTTTTAAAGTATCACCCTCTTTTATTAAAAAAGTATTATTTGAATGGTTTTCAATTATAAGTTGAGATAACTGTTTTATGGTAATTGGCAAATCAATTGAATAGATGCCGGCTTTTATTTCTTTTTCTAATTGATTAACTCTTAAATAAAATTTAAATAAAAGCGGCGAGAAAATAATTTTTTGACTAAATAAATTCTCTGCAACCTGAGAGCTGTTCTCCCCTTTTTTAATAGAAAAACTGACTCCTTTTTGAACGGTATTGGGATAAGGAAAGGAGATCAAAACAAAATAAGAGAAAACTAAACCTAAAGCAAAAATAAATAAAATTAAAGATGTTTTTGACATTTTAAATTAGGCAGGGTGGTTAATTCGGCTAAAAATGATACCTAAAGCCCAAAAATCAGCCAAAAGGTGAGAGCCGCCTAAAGAAACAAACGGCAAAGCAATACCAATAATCGGAAGAATGCCAATATTCATTCCAATATTAATAAAAACTTCAATTAAAATTTTTAAAGCAAAACCAATTGTAAAAAGTTTAGAAAAATTATCTTCAAAAATACTTGCCCAATGAATCAGGCGATAAATAAAAACCAAAAAAGCCCCTAAAAGCAAGCTAACGCCAATAAGTCCCAACTCTTCGGCTAAAGCTGCAAAAATAAAATCTGTTTTTGCCAAAGGCAAAAAACGCAAATGAGTTTGAGTTCCCCAACCAAGTCCTTTACCAAAAATTCTGCCGGAGCCAATAGCAATTAAAGATTGCTCGCGATTATAACCAATACCCAAAGGGTCATGTGCCGGATTTAAAAAATTAATTATCCGATTGCGTTGATAATCTTTCAAAACGAAATTCCAAATCAAAACAGAACCGATAATAAAAATACCAATAAGGAGGAAAAGTTGATTTGGTCTAATACCGCCGATTAAAATCATAAAAAACCAAATTGCTGTTAATACCAAAGCGCCGCCTAAATCTGGTTGTAGAACCAAAAGAAAAGCTGGCAAAGAAACGAAAATTGCTGTCTTGAACAAATTTTTAAATTGCCAAAGTTCCAAATGTTTTGAAGAAAGAAAACTGGCTAAAATCAGAATTAGAATAATTTTTGTGATTTCCGTTGGCTGAAAATGAAAAACACCCAAACTAAACCAGCCGGCACTTCCTCTTATTCTTGTGCCGAAAACCAAAACCAAAACCAGAAGAAGGAGAGAAAGAAAATATAAAAAAGTGATAAATGATTTATTGAAAATCCGCCAATCTAATTTAGCAAAAAATAAAAATACTGCTGTTCCGATAGCAAAAAATAAGAGTTGTTTTTTAAAAGAAGTAAAAGGCGGTGTTTCATTAAAAGACAAACTTAATAGAATTAACAGCCCCAAACAAATAATCAAAAAAAGAGAAAGAAATAAAAGATAATCTTTTTTAAACATAAAGATTTGCTAAGGGCTAATAAAAATATTTTCCTTATCAAAAATATTTATACTCACCGATCTTTCGCAAACAACTAAATTTTTTGGTAACGGCTTCTGCCACTGAATTATAAAAGTATTTGTCTGGTTATAATAAATCATTTCTAGAGGAGCAGCACCAGCAGTAATTGGCTTTTTTGTCTTATCGCATAAGACAACAGCAACTTGTCCCTTTTTATAATTAAATGGCGTTGTATTGTAAATGTCACCCTTTACTCTTAAACTTGCTTCATAACTCTCAAAATAATCTTCTGGCAAAATTGGTTTTGTCTCTGGCGGTTTAGAGAACAATTCATTGAGTTTTTCACGGGTTTGAGCATCAACAATCCCCGTTGGCTCTAAATCGTATCTTTCTTGAAATTCTTTTAAAGCATCCTCTGTCGCTTTATCAAAAACACCGGAAATATTTCCTCTTGGATGCTCAGTTGAATCAATCATTAAAGCCCTTTGAAGATTTATTACTTCCGCCCCTTCTGAGCCGCGTTTTAAAGTTTTGTTAAAAGTATAATAAAATGGTTCCATTTCTGAAGGACCGTAAAGTTCATTTAATTTTGCTCTAGTTTGAGGACCAACTTGGCCGGTCGTTCTGATGCCGTATTTTTTCTGAAATCTTTTTACCGCTGCTTCAGTTGCCTTGTCGAAAACACCGGTAATTTTTCCTTCGGGATAAATTTCTGGGTCTTGGGCTAGAACTTTTTGCAGATTAAATACTTCCGGGTCTTCCATCTTTAACTGTAAACTTTTAGTGAAAATATAAACATTAAATTCCTGCTCTTTTGGAATTTGAGGTTCAATGACTCTTAAATTAGAAACAATAAAAGGATCGCCTAAAGAAAGATTAATGCCATCTAATGGCTTTTCCCAACTAATACTGTCTTTAATAATCCCTATTTCTATTTGTGAAGGAATAAAAGGAACATTTATTGAGGGCAGTATTATTGTTTTAACTTCTAGGGGTAGAATAAAATCGTTTTTTGTCAGGGTTTGGACTTCACCATTTTTACCAATCAGTTTAATTTGATAAGAAAAAATCTTGACTCCCCAATCCTGACTTTTGTTTAAAACTTTAAAAACAATGTCTATTTTATTGGTGTCATTTAAAATAAAATACGGTTCTTCGTCTAAAGCCAAAGGCGGATTGTATTTCAAATCGCAAGGAATGCACGGACCGCCGCAGTCAATATCTTCTTCTTTCTGATTCCTGATATTATCTAAACAAGTGGCTGGAGGTTTATTATTTAAATAGATAAGATAACCTACTGAAAAAATAATAAGAGAAACAACCAAACCAACAATAATTTGTTTAAACAACCGTTTTTTCATTGGAAATAGTATAACATAAAAACATATAAAATGCTAAACGGCAGGTGTTTAGAATTTAGAATTTTTATTTTGGAATTTAATAAAAAAGGGCCCGCAAAACCTACTTTCCCCATAAAGAGTATCATCGGCGCCA
>DAOOKJ010000019.1:0-4739 GCA_035385585.1 Minisyncoccota bacterium
GGTTATTATTCAAGTTTAAGTGCTTGTCAACAACAATGCAAGCCACGATGTGTAGGGCCTGATAAATGCTCTTATAATGATTCTTCCTATTATAAAGAATGCCCTAATGGTAATTCTGACTGTCCGGCAAAGTTTTCGTGCAGTCCTTATCAGGGTTGTATTGCTGGCCTGACAGGAGATTATGATTCTCGAGAAAATTGCGAACAAAAGTGTAAGAAAAGATGTACTCGTGCTAATTATTGCGGTGGTTATAATACTGATACTTCTAATCCTGAATGTATGTCTAATTCTGATTGTAAAAAGTGTATTACTTCTGGTACTAATAAAGGTACCTGTTCTCCTTCAGGTACAGGCGCTTGGTGTAAAGGTAATGAGGAGTGTCAGTCCCTTCTTCCCTGTACTATTACTATTTCTGCTCAACCAAAAAGTATTCTTTTAGGAAGGAGTGCTACCTTAAGATGGACACCTACAAATTGTTATTCTTGTAAAACGACTACTCTTTATAATGGGAACTTTATTCCTTCGGATGATCCTGATTATATTGATGGTTGGAATACGGAAATATGGATAAGCACAACAACTCCGCCAACCTTTAACCTAAATGAGACTCATAATACTTCAGTTAAACCAACCAAAACAGGCGATTATACTTATCAGATCGAGTGCTTTAAGGAAGATGGCACCCTTAGTACCCCTCCTAAAGCTCAAGCCACAGTAAAAGTTCTTCTTTCTCCTTTTTGGCGAGAAATTATTCCGTTTTTGCCAGGATTTTTAAGAGGATTGTTTAATCGTTAGAATTAATGAAGAAAATATTTTAAAGATATGGCGATTACTAAATCAGCAAAAAGAGCGCATAAGAAAAGTTTAAAGAAGCAAAAAATCAATCAGGAGAAAAAAGAAACCCTTAAAAAAGCAAAAAAGGAGTTTTTGAAATTGATTGAGGGAAATCAAATAGAAGAAGCGAAAAAAATTCTTCCCCGCTTGTATAAGTTATTAGATAAAGCGGCAAAAACAGAATTGATTAAGAAAAATAAGGCTAAAAGATTAAAATCGCGCTTGGCAAAGAAAACGAACAAAAAGAAATAGATGACACCCCCTCCTTTCTTTGAAAGGAGGGGGTTTGTAATTTAAAGAAAAGTGGATTAAAATTAAAAGAGAGAAATTATGGGTTATCATTATGAAATCTTAGAGCACAAAGCAGATATTAAGTTTAAAATTACTGCCGATAATCTTAACGATTTATTTGAAGGGGCCTTGAAAGGAATGGCAGATATTTTAACTTTAAAGGAAGATTTAACCGAAGAAAAGATTGAAAAAAATATTAAAGTTTCTTCCCTTGATCTTTCTTCTCTCTTGGTAGATTTCTTGAGTGAAATTTTAACTTTCTCGGATATTGAGGATTGTGTTTTTAATGAGGTCAAAATTAATGATTTAAAAAATAATAAGATTGAAGCAAAAATTAGTGGTTTTAAATTCAAAAAACTTAAAGAAGAAATAAAAGCAGTGACTTATCATCAAAGCAGAGTCGAGCAAAATAAAGATGGTCAGTGGGAAGCAGTAGTCCTATTTGATATCTAAAATTATTTGAAAAATATGATTGCTAAAAAAGATTTAAAAAAGATTAATGATTATTTATGGGAAATACCAAAAGAGTACCGGAATAATATGTTAGTACCAGCCAGAGTCTATGCCTCGGAAAAAATGCTAGAAGAAATTTTAAAAGATAATTCACTCGAGCAATTAGTAAATCTGTCTTGTTTAAAAGGAATAACTCGTTATGGGTTATCAATGCCTGACTGCCATGAGGGCTACGCTTCACCTATTGGCGGCGTAGCAGGAATAAATATAAGAGAAGGTATTATTTCGCCAGGAATGTGTGGCTATGACATTAATTGTGGCATGAAATTAATGGTTTCTGATTTAACCGAAGATAAAATCAAACCCTATTTGGAAAAATTAGCGATAGAAATTCAAAAACAAGTGCCTTCGGGCTTGGGAAAAGGGAGGCATGTTAAATTATCTATTCCAGACTTAGATAAAATTTTAGAAAAAGGAGCAGAGAGATTATTAGAATTAAACTATTTAGATAAAGAGGATATTATAAATTGCGAAAATGAGGGCTCACTAAAATGGGCGAATTCAAAAGCAGTTTCTTATTTAGCGAAGAAAAGGGGTGAAGACCAAGTAGGGACTCTGGGTTCTGGAAATCATTTTGTAGAAGTTCAGAAAGTAAAAGAGATTTATGATGAAAAAGTGGCGGAAGTTTTCGGTTTGTTTAAAAATCAAGTAGTGATAATGATTCATACCGGCAGTCGGGGGCTGGGGCATCAAGTTGCCACTGATTATATAAAAGAATTTATGGGATTAATGACTAAATATCAAATTGAGGTTCCAGATAGGGAATTCGCCTGCGTTCCCTTTAACTCATTAGAAGGCCAAAGATATTTTAGGGCAATGGCAGCAGCTGCTAATTATGCTTGGGCTAATCGGGGGATGATTGCTTATTATATAAGAAAGGCTTGGCAGAATACTGTTGGTTCTAAATCCCTACAAGTTTTATACGATGTCGCTCATAATATTATAAAAAAAGAAAAGTACGTAATTGATGGCGAAGAAACAGAATTAGCGATTCACAGGAAAGGAGCAACTCGGGCTTTTCCTTTTGGTCACGAGGAAATTCCGGAAAAATACCAAGAAGTTGGTCAACCAGTGTTAATTCCCGGTTCAATGGGAACCGCCTCTTATGTTTTAGTCGGCACTCAAAAAGCAGAAGAATCATATTACTCAACCTGTCATGGTAGCGGAAGAAGAATGTCAAGGCATCAGGCGACTCGCTCTATTTCTCCCCAAGAACTTATTAAAAACTTGGAAACTAAAGGAATCATCGTAAAATGTTCTTCTTATAGAGGTTTAGTAGAAGAAGCGCCGGAGGCTTACAAAGATATTGATGAGGTGGTAGAAGTTGTTCATAATGCTGGTCTTTCAAAAAAAGTCGCTAAATTAGTGCCTTTGGCAGTGATAAAAGGGGAGTAACAGATAGAAAAAAATTTAAATTTGTGATAAAATAATCAAAGGTCGAATAAATTAATCTTTTTATATTATGGAAGAGAAATTAATTGGCAAAGTTACTCATTATTACGGAAAAATTGGAGTTGGGATTGTAGAACTTTCCGGTAATCTTAAAGTTGGAGACAAAATTCATTTAAAAGGACATTCAACTGATTTCGAACAGGAGGTAGATTCTATTCAGGTTGAGCATGAGAATGTTGATTCAGCAAAAAAAGGAGAAATAATTGGTTTGAAAGTAAAAGACAAGGTTAAAGAGGGTGACGAGGTTTATTTAATTTTAGAATAAATTCTTAAGATTAATGAATAAGATAGCTTTAGCCGAAGCAATAGCGGCTTTGGTTGGAACGATTATTGGGGCTGGTGTTTTTACGCTGCCTTATGTCGCGAATTTAAGCGGAGTAGTAGTGAGTATTTTTTGGCTCGTTTTGGTTAGTTTAATAATTCTTTTTCTTCACTTGGCATTTGGAGAAATAGTTTTAAGAACTCCCAATGATTATCGACTTCCAGGATACACTGGCCATTATTTGGGGACACCGGCGAAAAAATTTATTTTAATTACTACTTTTTTAACTTTTTCTATCTCCCTTTTAATTTATTTAATTTTAGGGACACAATTTTTTGAATTAATTTTAAAAAATTTCAAAATTGTTAATTTAGAACCGAATTTAATTTTGCTTTTTTTATGGTTGATTTTTAATCTTTCAATCTTGGATAAATCAAACACTTTAGCCGCAAAGATAAATTTCTATCTTTCTTTTATTTTAATATTTTTGTTTTTACTGATTGCTTTTTTTGCTTTGCCGCATTTAGATTTTGCTAAAATCAATCTTTTCAACTCAACTAATAAATTTGGCTGGCTTATTCCTTATGGGGTGTTTTTTTACGCTTTAAACGGGGCGGTAGCAGTGCCAGAAACAATCGCTATCCTGAAGAAACACAATCTAAAAGAAAAAACAAAACAAATTATTAAAATTGGTTCTTTAATTCCGGTTTTTATTTATTTTATTTTTATTATAGCAGTTTTAGGGGTAGCGGGCTCTAATGTCTCGAAAGAAACAATTATTAGTTTAATTCCAGTTTTGGGGAAATCTGTCGCTTTTATCGGCGCTTTAGTTGGTTTTCTGGCTGTTGCCACTTCCTATTTAATTTTTGCCACTTATATTAAAAATAGTTTTATGAATGATTTTGGTTGGACTCCTTTTATCAGTTATTTGGTAGTAATTTTAGGGCCAATGGTTTTTTATCTTTTAGGGCTTCAAAATGTAATCAAATTGACTTCTTTTATTGGAGGAATGGTCGGAGGACTTGAAGGAGTAATGATTATTTTAATCTTAAAAAAAGCAAAAGAGAAAAAAGAACTTACTCCGCCGTACGAAATTCCTTTAAATAAAGTTATAACAGGAATTTTAATTACAGCTTTAATAATTGGAGCAATCTGCCAAACATTTTTGGTGTATTAATAAAAATCAAAGATAAAAAATAAAAAATTAAAAACACAGATTAAAGATTTAGTAAAATGACAAAATTCTGATGTCTAATGACAAATAGAGCTCAAATTTTAAATAATAAATGTCAAAATACTTTTAGTTTTATTAGTTTATTTGATACTGGACATTTCTGTTAGACATTAGATATTAGAAATTGGATATTTTATCTTTTATCTATTATCT
>DAOOKJ010000020.1:0-4612 GCA_035385585.1 Minisyncoccota bacterium
GGCTCCTCGCCTCACCCACCTGTGTCGGTTTACGGTACGGACTGAACATTTTTATAGCTTAGAAAATTTTCTCGGAAGGCTCTTCAGAAAAATTGATTAAGTAGAACCTAATCTTTTGGGAATATGCGTTCTTTGAGATTAAACCCAGTTTACCGGATTTTCCAAGTAAACAAAACTTTGTATTCCCAACGCAAAACCAATAATACGCCTTTCCTTATTTCCTCCGTCCTTCCTTCGCAAAAATGCCCAGGGGTCGGAATATTAACCGACTATCCATTAGCTACGGCTTTCGCCATTGCCTTAGGGCCGCCTAACCCTTGGCTGACTTCCATTGCCAAGGAAACCTTGGATTTTCGGGGGTCCGAGTTCTCATCGGACTTTTAGGTTACTCATGCCGGCATTCTCACTTCCTTAAACTCCACCGTGGCTCACGCCTTCGGCTTCAATGCTTAAGAAACGCTCCCCTACCACTACTGCGCCTCGCTATCGCTCGACGCAATAATTCGCGTCTTCGGTAATTGGTTTTAGTCCCGATAAATTTTCGGCGCGATTCACCACCCAAATACTCATAAGAATATTTGGTTCAGGTAGTGAGTTGTTACACACTCTTTAAAGGATGGCTACCTCTGAGCCAACCTCCTAACTGTCAATGGCGAATCACCACCTTGAGTCTACACTTAACCAATATTTAGGGACCTTAGACAGCGATCCGGATTCTTTGCCTTTTGACCACGGAGCTTCGCCCCCGTAGTCTGACTAGCCTATTATAACCTCAATGGTATTCGGAGTTTGATTGGTGTGCTGAGCTTTCGCCCTGTACACACCATCCAGTGCTCTACCCCCACGAGGATAAATAGACCGCTAGCCCTAGAGCTATTTCGGGGAGAACCAGCTATTCCCAGACACGGTTAGCTTTTCACTCCTTACCACAGTTCATCCCAGAGTGTTGAACGGCTCACGGGTTCGGGCCTCTTCCCGACTTTCGTCGGGATTCACCCTGACCATGGTAAGCTCGTCTGGCTTCGGGTCTTAAATCTACCACTCACAGTATTTTAGCCTGCTATCAATTGGAAAAGCAGACTAAAATACTGAAACGCGCTTTTAACACTTGGTTTCCCTTCAACTTCTCCGCTTTCACGGATTAATTTAAAGCAGTAGATATAAACTCGCCGGCTCATTCTTCAATAGGCACCCCGTCACCATCCTCCGCTCACTGCTTTGCAGTAATCTACAGATTGGCAAGCCCTAATGTAGTGGTATTTAACTATATTAGAGTTTACCGTTCCGAAGATCTTTGCAGAGCAAAGAGCGGAGGACGGCTCCGAGTCCTTGTAGGCAAAATGGTTTCAGGTTCTATTTCACTCCCCTCACCGGGGTTCTTTTCACCTTTCCCTCACGGTACTGGTTCGCTATCGGTCACAGTGAGTATTTAGCCTTTCCGGAGTAGTCCCGGAACCTTCCTTCGGAGCTTTAAATCTCCGAAGTACTCAAGAAAAATGCTAAAGAAAAATAAAAATTTCGTTTACAGGGCTTTCACCTTCTCTGGCTTACCTTTCCAGGTAATTCAACTTTTCTTTATTTTTCTTTTGAGTCTAACTCAGGCATTTTTCTTTTGACCTCTTCGATTTTGATTCAACATCAAAATAAAAGATTTGGGCTTTTCCCTCTTCGCTCGCCGCTACTAAGGGAATCACAAAACTTTTTTCCTCTACCTCTCTTCTTTGAGAAAGAGGAAAAAAGTTATTCTTGTTTTCTTTTCCTCTGGGTACTGAGATGTTTCACTTCCCCAGGTATGCTTCCAGCGCCAAAATGACGCTGAATAATATGATTTGTCATCATATTAGGTTTCCCCATTCGGAAATCCTCGGATTGTAGGTTGCTACGCACCTCCCCGAGGCTTATCGGAGCTACGCACCGTCCTTCATCGCCTCACTGTGCCAAGGCATCCACCATTTGCCCTTATTTCCACTTTTCCATCTTTAATGAAAAGACAAATTAAAGATGGTTATTTTAATTTTTTGTTTTTGCTTTTTAATTTTCAAAGAACTGTCATTTCTTTTCAATTCTTTTTAGCAACTTAAAACGCTACCGAAAGTGGTAGCGTTTTTAAAAAACTAATGAGTATGCTACTCACTTTCTTTTTCGAGATTTTCTGCAAAAATTTTTAACCATTTTTATAAGAATTATCTAATTTAGAATTATACTCCTCTTTTTTAAAAAGTCAAGTCCTCCACCCTTATCTTTTATAATCTCTTAAAGAGCGGTTCTGGGTTTTTTGTTTTTAAAAGATTGCCTAATTTTTCGCTGGTTTTTGGAAGAAAGGGGGAAATTAAATTTCTAATTTCTTCCAAAGTAATTGAGAGGTCAGTTAAATGTTGCTCCAACAATAATTTGCTATTTTTATCTTTTTTCCCCACTAATTCCCAAATTTTATTTTGGCTTATATATACGTTACAATAATCAACCAGTTTAAAAATCTCTTGTAAGGCTTCAAAGAGTTTATAATCTTCCATAAAATGGATATAATTATTTCTTGTTTCTTGTAATATTTTTTTAAAATTAGGTTTAATTTTGGAACTGTTAAATTTTGTTTGTTTAAACTCTGCTTTATTTTCCAAACTCAAAACTCTGGAAATAAGATTTCCTAATCTATTCGCAAGGTCAGTATTATATTTTTCTTTAAACTGCGCTTCTTTAATGTCTCCATCGCTTGAAACCGGAAATTGAGACAATAAAAGATAACGCGTTGCTTCAGAGCCATAGATTCTCACCAACTCGTTTGGATCAATGGTGTTTTTTAGAGTTTTGCTCATTTTTAAACCATTAACAGTAAAAAACCCGTGAATCAATTCTTCATTTGGAACTTTTATATTTAAAGCAATAAGCATTGCTGGCCAATAAATAGCATGAAATTTCAAAATATCTTTACCCAAAATATGTAAAACATATCCTTCTTCCCACCATTTTTTAAAATTATTTTTATTTTTATAAAACCCAATCGCAGAAATATAATTAATTAAGGCATCAACCCAAACATAGGTAACTTGATTTTTATCAAATGGTAATTCTACACCCCATTGAACTTTTTCTTTTATTCGCGAAACTGAAAAATCTGTTAACTTTTGTTTCAATAGACCCTTCGTTTCCTTTAAGGCACTATTAGGGGTAATTTTTAATTTTTCTTTTTCTATTTCTTTTTGGACCAAACCAAAGTATTTCTCTAATTTGAAAAAATAATTTCTTTCTGAAATATTTATCGGCGGCTTCAAATGAAAAGGACACAAGCCATTAATTAAATCTTTTTCTAAAACAAAATTTTCACAATCTATGCAATATAAACCTTTATAATCTTTTTCGTATAAATCTCCTTTTTCCTTTAAAATATCTAAAACATACTGAACTGTTTCAATATGGTCTTTGTCAGTGGTCCTAATAAACTTATCATATTCAATTCCTAAATTTTTCCAGGTTTCTTTGAAAAGCGAACTATTTTCATCGCAGAATTTTTTGGGATCTTTATTATTTATTTTGGCTGACTGAAAAATCTTTAAACCGTGTTCATCAGTGCCGGTTAAAAAGAAAACTTCTTTTTTCTCTTGTCTAAAATAACGCGACAGGACATCGGCAATTAAAGTAGTAAAAGTATGTCCAAGGTGCGGCTTGTCATTAACATAATAAATCGGCGTAGTAATAAAAATTCTTGATTTTATCATAATTTTTATTATATCTTAATTTTCTTTTAAAAAAAAGTTTTATCAGAGAATTTAAAAGAGAACCGCTCAAGCGGTTCTCTTTTTGAAATTAGCAATTTTTATTTTTCTATTTCTTCTTTAAATTTCTTTAACATATCTTGCGCTAATTCTTTGCCGCCTAAGCCAAAAGCCAAACCTCCGGCTAAAGCCAACATTGCTACAATGCCAGTAAAAAGAGTGTTGATGATATAAGGAGCGACTTTCAGCTGCGAAAGTGCGGCTAATATTCCAAAAATATAAATCGCCCATTTAGTCAAAGAAGAAAGAAATCCTTGAAATTTTAAACCCACTCCAGAAACAGAAGCTCTAACGAATCTAGCAGCATATTCCCCCAAAACAATGGCGGCTAACATTATCACTACCGCCACGATTATATTTGGCAAGAAACTAACAACACTTCTCAGAAAATCGCCAACTGCTGTCAGCCCCCAAATATTACAAGCTGCCACTAAAAACGAAAGCACAATTAACCATTTGGTTAATTGACCAAGAAAATAGCCGGAATTTAAACCGATATTGGCTTTATCAGTAAATTCTTTTACGCCGGCTTTTTCCAGCGCTTTGTCTAATTTTATCGCTTCTATAATTTTTTCTATTAATTGGCTAATGCCATTGCCAATTACTACCCCGACTAAAAATATAATCAGGCCGCCTAAAAGGGTTGGAATAAAGTTAATAAAACCTTGCCACAACCCTATTAAGGCAGTGTAACTGGCACTTGCTAATGATTGAATCCACATATTATTTTAATTTTTAATCATTTTTTTAAATTTCGACCTTTATTCGCCTAAATTTCTAAAAAAATTTTGGCGAGTGACTCTTCTTATTATACCAATTAAACCTTAAAAATCAAAGTCAAC
>DAOOKJ010000021.1:0-4163 GCA_035385585.1 Minisyncoccota bacterium
GGATGTCCGGCTTGTAATAAAAAAGGATATTTAGGAAGAGTTGGTATTTTTGAAATGTTTCAAATGACCAGAGAACTGGAAGAAATTATTTTAACTCAATCTTCTCAGGAAAAACTTTTAGCTGAAGCAAAACGACAAGGAATGATTAATTTGCGTCAAGACGGCATCCTAAAAGTTTTAGAAGGGATTGTTTCTTTAGAAGAAATTCTTTCTATTACGGCTAAGTATTAATTGAGCAGGAAATTTTTGCCAATAATTTTCACTTTAAAATAGATAAAAATAGACGATTAACCAAGTCGTCTATTTTTTTGTTTTCCTTGACAAAATAGATATAATTTGTTATTCTCTTATGAGATTTTCCAAAAGAGGAAAATTTTCAGTTCTTTGAAAACTAAACATTTTTATTTTATATAAAGCACCAAAGGAGGTGTCAAATGAAAAAATTAGTATTGTTGAGTATCGTAGTAATGATACTCATGAGTTTTATGGGTTTAAACAAGGTTTCTGCTAATTCTGGTTTGCCTCAAGAAATAGATTTCGGTTTAGAGACAGATAAGATTGAGCTGATTTTAACTCCTAATGAGACAGTTGACTGGTTAATTTCATATTATCCAGATGAATTGCGTATTTCTCCAATAGGGGGACATATTTCAGCTGGCGGAATTCAGGTAATCTCAGTAATGTTTAAAAGAAATGAGCTAAATCCTGGTTTCTATCACTCAAAAATAGATTTTCAAATTAACAATCAAACTACAACGGTTTTATGGAAGGGAATAGTTAAACCGTCCCCTTATCCGTCTTTTATACCTGATAATTTAAATTTTGGCGCTGATTCAAGTTTAGAATTAATGATAAGAAATGTTGGCGGGAAACCAGTTATGCCTCTAACTTGGTCAATTGTCAGTATTCCTCAATGGTTAACAGCAAGTGCGACAAATGGTCAAGTATTGGATGCTGAAGGGATTACTTTAACATTGACTGTAAATCGCTTGAATCTGGTAGCAGGACTTAACACTGGCAAAATAGTTTTTTCAACTAACTGTCAAGAGGTTCCTATTAAAGAAGTGAATTGTAGTGCCATCGGAACAGAGACACCAAAACCAAAATTTGAAGTTTATCCTTTAGTTCTCAATTTTGGGACGAGTTTGAATGAACTTTATTTGAATATCAAAAATAGTGGCTCTGGTTATTTGTCCGGCACAATCAATATTAGTCCAGATTGCCAATTTAAAGAATCAATATATTTATCTCACCAGATTTTCGGTCCCTTAGCCAATTCCCAGTTGTTATCAGTGATTGTCAGGGTTAATAGAACCAACCTTAGCGCGGGTGATTATCGAACTGGTTTAGTTATTCAATCAAATGGCGGAAACGCTTATGTAAGTCTTTCTTTCACTGTGCTTCAGCCACCTCAGCCGAAATTAATGATTTCACCCCAATTCTTAGATTTTAGTATTACTAATTCTTTGTTTTTTACTGTTACTAATACAGGGGAAAGAAACAGCATTCTGAAATGGAAAATGAATTATCTCCCTTATGGATTTCAGATTACTCCCAATTCGGGAGAAGTCTTTGCCAACCAAAGTCAGATTGTCTATATTACCGTCAACAAACCACTTCTTCAGCCAGGAGAATATAGTTGCGATCTATTGATCGAAAGTAATGGAGGCAATCAATATCTTCATTGTTATTTCAAGATAATTGCTCCCCCAAAAATAAAAGTTAGTCCTTTAGTTTTATCTTTTGGCTCCCAAATTGAAGAATTGAGTTTCTTGGTGGAAAATGTTTTAACTAGTTTATGGCAAAAGGATTTAAGCATAAAATTTATCTCTACTCCTAACTGGCTTACTATATCCTCTTTTAATCTTTTATTAAAGCCAGGAGAAAAAACAGAAATAAAAGCGAGGATTCTTTCAAATAATCTGGATGATTTAGGCGAAGGCAGCTACAAGGACGAAATTAAAATAGAATCAAATGATCCCCGATCTCCAATAGTGAAAATTAGTTGTTCTGTGACAGTTTTAAAACCTAATTTATCAGTTACTCCTTTAGAAATAGATTTTAAGACAGATTTAAACGAGAAAATGATCACCGTCAAAAATACTGGTCAGGCTATCCTTTCTGGTTCTCTAAAGAGTGTAGATAGGTGGCTTTTAGTTTCTCCAACTACTTTTTCTCTTAGAAGAGGGGAGTTTATTTCGGTTAAAGTTTCTGTTAATAGAGTCTTTTTTACCGACCCCGGGGGGTATAAAGGGAATATAGTGATAACTTCAAATGCCGGCACAACAATGATTAATTGCTTTCTTGAAATTCCAGAGCCAAAACCGAAATTGTATGTAGAAATTCAAGAATTTGATTTTGGGACTAACGATAAAGTTCAGTTTGTAATCTCTAATACTGGCGAAAAAGGAAGTCAGTTAAAATGGCGGGTGAAGGAGATTTCTCCAGAACTTACTATTTCTGAAAAAGAGGGATTATTAAAAAGTGGCGAATATAAACTTCTAACCCTCTGTTTAAACAGATTTCTTCTTACAGCCGGCTGGCAAGGAAAAATAATTTTTGTTTCAGAAACTGAAGAAAAAAAGGTTACTTTCAAAGCCAGATTAGTGCCTCCTATTCTTCTAGTTTATCCCTTGAATCTTGATTTTAGTTCTTCGTTAGAGCAGGTGATAAAAATTCAGAATTTAGGTGAAGAATTGCTTAGAGTCAAAATAGAATATCCAGATTGGCTTGAAAGTAAAACAACTGTAGAAGTTGAGAGAGGCAAAATAGAAGAAATAAAAGTCAAGGCTAATATTAAAAAAGTTGATTACGGAGAAACAAGAGATGAAATTAAAATCTTCTCCAATGCTGACAATTACGCTTCTCCGACGAGAATTCAGGTAAAGATAAAGAGAAGTATTACTCTTCAATTTGTCATCGGCAGAGATTACTATATTTGCGACGGAGTAATGAAGTTTATGGATGTTCCGCCAGTGTTATTAAGAGGCAGAACTTTCCTTCCTTTAAGATATATTGCTGAAGCGCTGGAAGTAGAAATAAATTGGGATGATGGGGTTGTCACATTAGAAAAAGGAAATAGACGAATAGTTTTAAAGGTAGGTACTTCAATGGCTCTGGTAAATAATGAAGTAGTTTATTTAGATGCTCCTCCTTATTTATTCAACGGGAGAATAATGGTGCCTTTAAGGTTCATTGCTGAACAATTCGGTTTCGGGGTAGATTGGAATAATTCTACCCAGACCGTTACTTTGAGAAAATAAATCAATTGAGGGAGAACAGTTCTCCCTCTTTTTATTTAAAAACCTTGATTTTTAATAAAGGTTTTCGCTCTTGACAAGAGGATTAGTGGTTATGGTATAATAGAGGTAGAGAAACAAAAAGTTTAAAATTTTAAATTAACTTCAAAAATACAAAAATATGGATAATCTCAATTTAAAAGATATAAATAAAAATATGAATAAAAAAATTTTTCTCATTTCTTTTATCGGTTTACTAGCGATATTGTTAATCTTAGGCTATGGTTTTTATGTTTCTAAGGGTAAAAAACCTGTTTCCCCAACTTCAACCCAATTTAAAGTAGTTTTAAAGGAAAAAGGGGAATTTGCTAAAGATTGCGCTTTTCTTTTGGCCAATGAGAACAAAGAAGGCCAGAAAAAAGATTATCTTATTTGCGGTCAAAGAGAAGTAGGGAGAACTGTTCTCCTTACCAAAGAAGAAATTCCTAATTATTTAAAAGATAACGAAGATTTAGCCATTGCTTTTAATCCTTTCACTTTTTTAAAATCACCTTTAAAAAATTTAAGAGCGCCAGTTGAATCTACTGTTCCTTTGCCTGAGCAAACTCCTTTATGCATTTTCATTTATCCTGATTTTTCCAATAAAAAAACTGATGCTTGGGAAATACAACCCCTTGAAATTCTGGCAAGTCTTTATAAAGCAGAGGTTAATATGGTTCTTTGCACCAAATCTTTTAATGTTTCTGATTTTCCTTCTTTTAGTCTGAGCGGTAGGATAGTCAGAGAAGGACAAATTTTTGAGAAATTTAAAAACATCCCTTTTGAGAGTATTCTCCTTCAGATTAATATTCCCCGCGATGTAAAAGAAATTCCCCAGCAATCATTGGCTGGTTATTTTTTAAGGAATCCATTGGAGTTTATCCC
>DAOOKJ010000022.1:0-3893 GCA_035385585.1 Minisyncoccota bacterium
ACTCTTTTGCCTAAATTTTGTGCCTCCTGTAAAATTTGTTTTGCCTGATTTTCAGAAATAAGTTGGCGTTGAATAAGAATTGATAAAAGAAGTTCTTCCTGAATCATAATTCTAACTTTTTAAAACGGCTGAAAAGGATTTGTTTTTCCTAATTTAGGGGGCGGTAATGGCCAGTTAATATGAGAAGTTAAGCCCAGAAAAATTGGGTGATTTAGAACTCCTCCAGTATCTAACTTTGCTCCCATTAGAAGCTGGGAAGTGGCTGGTAAAATCTCTTCCATTTTTGGCTGTCGGGTCAGTTGCGCCGGCTTGAAAAACTGCCACCCAAACCAACCTATAATTCCTAGAATAACTATCGCAATTAGCCAGCCTAATGGATTTTTTCGTTTTTCTTGTTGAATTTCTATAGCCATTTTTAAATATTTTACTTTAAAAATTTATTTCTTCAGAACTAATGACGTTTTCTTTTGGCAAATAATAAGTTAAGATGCTCATCTCAACTGACAGTGTAGGTGGCCTTGGAATTGTTGTTCTTGTTGTTCTCGTTGTCCTTATAGGTGTTACTTCCCTTAAAGATAAATTATTTGTGATACTTACTTCCTCAATATCCATTAAGCGTAATTCTTTTTCTATTTCAAAAGAAATTCTTTTTAGGACTTCGTAGGTAGAATTAAAAGAAGTATCTATTACTAAATATTTATATTCATCCTTACTTCCCTCGCTAAAAGTAATAATTCCGGGAATAACATTATTATCTCTAAAAATTTTATTTAAGACTGCAATAATCTGAGCGCTTTGAGCATCCTCTGGTAAAGCAAGGTCGATCTTTTCTACTTCTTCTTTAAGGTTTAAATAAATCTGAATTAATTCGTCCGATTTCTGACGATATTTTTTTACCTCTTCCAGTTTGGTTTTTTCTTCTTCAATCCCTTGCCGAATTTCTTTAACTTGTTTTAACAGGGGATTAATATAACTAATAAAAAGGTATAAAGAACCACCTATAAAAATTGTTATACAAAGAATTGCTAAATTGTGTTTGGTAGTCTCTTTCATTTTGTTAAGGTTTTAAAATATTTGAATTAAAAACAATTTCTATTGTGAAAGAAATAAGATCAGTGTCTTCCGCTCTCATTGACCTCACTATTACTGTTTTTACTATTTCTGGATGGTTGATGAAACCGCTAATCGCTTCGCTAAAAACATATTGATCTTTTGCTATCCCGTCTAAATTTAACGAATTTTTCTCCCTCTGGTAACTAAAAGAAGTATAATAAACTTGCGGGTGAGTAATTTCTTCTATTTTATTAAGAATGCCCAAAAAGGTGGAATGCTGGTTCAATAATTCCTTCAAAGTAACAAGCCTTCTTTCAAATAATGCTACTTTTTCTTCTTGCTCTAGAGAAAATTCGCTTCTGATTTTTAAAGATTCTTTTTTTAATTCATTTAAAATGTTTTCCTGCCGAGGAAGCCAAATATAATCCAAACCAAAGAAAATGCCTAAAACTATTAGGAAAATAAACAAAGAAAAAAAGAAAAATCCCTTTGGCCAAGTAGGCGGTGTTTTAGTCTGTTTTAATGATTCTAAATCTAAAGTAGGCATAAAAGTTATCTTATCTCTATTATATTAAATTTTTCTTTGTCAAGCAATACCATAATCTTTTAAACCCCTCTTAGGGCAACAGCGCAGGCGGTTGCCAAATTGGTTCCTATTTCAGCTAAAATTGGCGCCAATTTCGGGTTATAAGAAATCAGTCCCAAATTAAAAGGATTGCCTAAAACCACCGGCATTAAAAGTTGCTTTGAATAATATTCGTCTAAACCTTTTAAGTTTGCTCCTCCGCCAACCAGAATCACTTTTTCCACTCTTTTCTTCGTTTTCAAATAAAAACTGTTTATAGCTTTTTCAATTTCTCTTTTTATTACTTCAAGCAAGGGAACAATCAAACTTATAAGTTTTATCTCGCCCCTGGATTCAATATTTAAACCATAGGTTTTTTTTATTTCCTCTGCCCGAAAAGGACTTATACCCAAAGCGCTCGCGATTACCTGAGTAATATCTCCTCCAGCAGTATCAAGGTTTCTTGTCATGGTTAAAATTCCATTGTCAATGACACTGATTGAACTTGCTCTTCCACCAATATCAACCAAAACAAATGGATTTTTTTCTTTTTTGGAAAAAAGGTGCGCCAGAGCAATATTTTCTAATTCCAATCCTTTTAAATTTAACTTTGAAAGCTCGGCAGTTTTAACATATCTTTGAATAATATCAGTTGGAATGGCAATTAAAAGAACAAAAATTTTATCTTCGGTTCTTTTTTCAACTTGCCAATCTAAAGTCATTTCCTGTAAAGTCATTGGAATATATTGACTGGCTTGAAATTTTATTGCTTGAGATAGTTCTTTATCAGTCATTAATGGAAACTCTACTAAGACCGAGAATCCGCTAAAACTTGGCAGGGCGATAAATGAGTTTTTTACTTTTATCTTGGTCTCTGTCATTAATTGCTTTAATAATAAGGCGGTATTTTCTTCCAGCAATTTAAAATTCATCGTTTGCAAAGCGTCGTTGATTCTTTCTAAATGACCGTATTTTTCTAGAATTCCGTAATTTGAAAGTTCTATTTTCTCTTTTCTAATTTTAAGTTCTGCTATTTTTATAGAAGTCGTACCGATGTCAATCCCTAAAATTTCATTTTGACCAAAAATTCCCATAATGTTTTATATTTGTTATAATAGTATAACATATAATAAAGATAATAATCAACAAATAACAATAATTAGCAACGAATTACGGATTTATTACGAATATACGAATATTATGCCCCACCGTTTTTTTATTTCCCTATACAAAAATTTACTTGATACCCTATTTCCCTGGCAATGTTTATATTGTCATAAAGAAACTAAAAATGATTGGCCTTTGTGTGAAGAATGTTTTCAACAAATAAATCTAAATTTAGAATTTATCTGCCCTTATTGTCTTAAACAAATTACTGACTATAGGCATCCTCACCCATCTTGCCAAGACAAAACTTCTCTTGCTGCCTTAGGTGCGGTTTCAAGTTATCAAAATAGCGTTTTAAAAGAAACTATTCACTGCTTTAAATATCAAGGAGTTATTAATTTAATAAGCCCCTTAACTATTCTTTTAAAAAATTTTTTATCTAACAGTTTCTTTTTTCAAAATCTTCTTCAAAATGAACAGGAGCTTTTAATAATTCCCTTACCTTTGCATTTTAAAAAGAAAAAAGAGCGAGGTTTTAATCAATCAGAACTTTTGGCTTTGAAAATAAGTCAGTTTTTTAATTTAAATTACAGCGATAAGTCCTTAATTAGAAAAATCAATAACCCTCCTCAGTTTTCTTTAAAAGATATAAATTTAAGAAAAAGTAATGTAGAAGGTATTTTTGAAATCAAAAACGAGATATCGGTCCGAAATAAAATAATTCTTTTAGTTGACGATGTCTATACTACTGGCGCAACCTTAAATGAAGCGGCAAAAATCTTAAAACATAACGGCGCCAAGAAAGTAATCGGCGTAGTTTTAGCGAGAGATTAAAAGATTGGCGGTGGGGGTGAGATTCGAACTCACGTCCCGAAAAAATCGGGAACCGCATTTCGAGTGCGGCGCTTTCAACCACTCAGCCACCCCACCCCAAAGTGCCCCCACTCCGAATCGAACGGAGATCTAGGGCTTAGGAGTCCCTTGTTCTGTCCGTTGAACTATGAGGGCTTATTAGACAAAATACCACATTATTCCTTGAAAATAAAGAGAATTATGATAAAATATAAATTAAGGGCCTATGGTATAGTGGTAACACGCGTCCATGGCATGGACGAGTCCGGGGTTCGAGTCCCCGTAGGTCCACCATATTAAATTATCCGTTTTATCA
>DAOOKJ010000023.1:0-3856 GCA_035385585.1 Minisyncoccota bacterium
TATATTTTATATCTTATTTTTTAAAACATTATTGCCACCTGCCGGGGATTTTTACTCCGCATTTAAAACACTTTCCATCTTTTAATTTATTTTGAATCATTTCTATCCCCCATCTCTCAATAAGTTTTTCTCCACATTTAGGACAGTAAGTGCTTTCGTAATTTTCGTCTGGAATATTGCCTGTGTAAACATAATTTAGACCGGCCTTTTTGCCTATTTGATATGCTTTAATTAAAGTTTCTTGAGGGGTTGGCTGTAGATTAATCATTTTATAAGCAGGGTAAAAAGCGGAAATATGCCAAACTAAATCTTTAGAAATAGAAAATAAAAACTTGGCGATTTGGCTTAGTTCTTTTTCGGAATCATTTAGGGTAGGAATGATTAAGGTTGTAATTTCCTCCCAAATGCCAAAATCATAAATTTGCTTAATATTATTTTTTACTGGTTCTAATTTTGCTTTACAAATTTTATTGTAGAACTTCTCGCTAAAACTTTTTAAATCAATGTTGACAGCATCCAAATAAGGAGAAATTTCTTTTAGAGTTTTATCGGTAAAAAATCCGTTAGATACCCAAACATTTTTAATTCCATTCTTTTTGGCTAACTTCATTGTTTCTAAAGCGTATTCCGCCCAAATAGTCGGCTCATTATAGGTATAAGCAATAATTTTTAAATTATTGGATAGACAATAATCAATAATTTTTTTCGCTGGCCATTCTTGGGTTTCTTCCAATATTTTTGAAATATCTGCTTCTGGTGTTTTGGAAAGTTGAGAAATATCCCAATTCTGACAAAATTCGCAACCAAAATTACAACCAATAGTTCCCAAAGAAAAAGCCCCTTGGCCAGGATAAAAATGAAAAAGCGGTTTTTTCTCAATTGGGTCAATATTAACGGCGATTGGCTTATTATAAACCATTAAATCAAGTTCTCCTCTAAGGTTTTTTCTCACTCCGCAAATTCCAGTTTTTCCTTCAGGAATCAAACAACCGTGATTGCAAGCCAGGCACTTAACTTCTTTATTCCTTAATTTTTCATACAAAGTAGCCTTTGTCATCAATTTCTTGGATATTTTTTAATGTCTGTCCCCATACTGCTGAAGCAGCATTAGGCAGGCAAGATTATTATATCAAATCTTGACAAGGTTTAAAATGACTCTATAATAAATAGAGAAATGAATAGAGAAAATAAAAATAGATAAATCATCTATGCTTTAAATTTAAAAAATTTTAATCAGATGCAATATGGAAAACACCTTTTGGTAGAGGTAAAAACCAAAAATCCAAAAGGCTTAACAAATCAAAACTTTATCAAAGGGGTGTTAAAGAAAATAATTTTGGCGGTTAAATTAAAAGCGGTATTGCCATTGATTGTCTATAAATTTCCCCAAAAAGATAAAAATACTGCTTCAGGGTTAACCGCTTTTTCTATTGTCGCTGAATCTCATTTATCTATCCACACTTGGCCAGAGAATAACTACTTTGCCTTTGATTTATTTTCCTGCAAAGATTTCAAGGAAAAAGAAGTTTTAAAGATAATACGGGAATCTTTTCTAATAGAAAAAATTCACTATCAAGTAATAAACCGGGGGTTAAAAGTTGATTTCTAAAAACCAATAAAAATTCTTTATAATGATTTAATCGCTTCAAGCAGTCTTATGATATATCTTAAATTATGAATAGTAGCTAATCTTAAATACAAAGGTTCTTTTAAGAGATGCAAATGCCGCAGATAGGCCCGAGAGAAATTTTTACAAGTATAGCAATCGCAATCGTCATCTATTGGATTTTTATCTTTTAAAAATCTACTTTGTTTTATTTTCAAAATTGCTTCTTGAAATTCTGATTCTATCATTATTCCTTTTTTATCTTTTTTAATCCTCCCGTTATAAAGTTCGCCATGGCGGGCAATTCTGGCAGGATTGACGCAGTCAAACATATCAACCCCTCTTTTAGTTATTTCTATTATATCATAAGGCGAGGCTCCTAATCCCATCGTATAAATCGGCTTATCTTTTGGAATTATTTCTCTTAGATAATCCAGAATTTCTAAAGTTTTTGGCATATTATAGCCAATTGTTTCTCCTCCAAAGGCAATACCATCAAACGGTAATTCCAATATAAATTCCAAAGACTTTTTTCTTAAATCTAAAAAAGAGCCGCCCTGAACTATTCCAAAAAGAAGAGATTTTTTCCCTTCTTTCTTAGATAATTCCTGATGTTTTTTTAAACTTTCTTTTGCCCAACAATGGGTTCTTTCTAATGATTTTTCCACATAATGCCTATCTTCTACATCTGGCGAGCATTCATCGAGCGCCATCATAATATCTACTCCTAAATTGTGCTGAATTTCAATTGCTTTTTCAGGGGTTAAAAAAAATTTTGCGCCATCATAAGGAGAATAAAAATAAACCCCTTTCTCCGTAACCTTAGTTAAAGATTGTTTCTTTTTAAAACTCCAGGTTTGGAATCCGCCAGAATCGCTTAAAATTGGTCTTCGCCATCCCATAAATTTATGAATTCCGCCATATTCTTTAATGAAACTATCACTTGGTCTAAAGCGCAAATGCAAAGCATTTACTAAAAGAATCTGAACCCCAATTTTCTCTAAATCATCTGCTCCTGTTGCTTTTAAGGCTCCATAAGTTGCGGGCGGCATAAAAACTGGCGTTTGAACAATGCCGTGACTAGTAATAATTTCCCCTTTTCGTAAAAATCCAAAATTAGATTGTTTGATATGAGTGAACATATTAAATAACTCAAAAGTCAAAAGTCAAAATTACAATTTAAAATTAATTATTTGTTGTTAGTTATAAGTTGTAAGTTATAAGTTATTCTATGAACATTGCGTCGCCAAAAGAAAAAAATCTGTATTTTTTCTCTATTGCCTCTTTATAGGCTTTAAATATCAAATCTTTTGAAGCAAAAGCGCAGACCAACATTAAAAGAGAAGATTTTGGCAGATGAAAATTAGTAATTAAAGCGTCAACAATTTGAAATTTATATCCAGGATAAATAAATAATTCTGTCATTCCTTTTCGGGACGCTACTAAATTATTGTGGCTGCAATATTCAAGCGCCCTTACAACCGTTGTTCCAACCGCAATCACTCTTTTTTTATTCCTTTTTGCCTCATTAATCTTTTTGGCAGTTTCCTCGTTTATCTCAAAAAATTCGGGATGCAATTTATGATTTTTAATTGTTTCTGTTTTAAGCGACAAAAATGTGCCCAAACCAATATGCAAAGTAAGATACAACATTTCTACTCCTTTTTCTTTAATTTTTAAAATAAGTTCTTCGGTAAAATGAAGACTGGCAGTCGGAGCGGCGACTGAACCGGCTTTTTTAGCAAAAATCGTTTGATAATTTTTATAAGAGAGTTTACTGGGCTGTTTTATATATGGCGGCAAAGGTGGCAAACCCAAGGATAAAATTTTTTCTTTTAACTGGTCACCGCTCAAATTAAACTTTATAACCCTCTCATAATTTAAAACTTTTATAATTTCTCCTTCTAATTCTTCGTCAAATTGAATCACCCACCCCTCTTTTAAATTTGGTTTGCCAATTATAACCCAATTCTCTGGCCACCAGTCATAATCGAAAAAATCCCTATCTTCCTGTCTTACAAGAAAAACCTCTGCCTTGCCCTTTGTTTCTTTTTTTCTACCATATAAACGGCTATTGATTACTTTGGTGTCATTAAAAACTAAAATGTCATTATCTGTTAAAAAATCAACTATCTCATAGAATCTCTTATGAACAATTTTGCCGCTTCTTCTTTCTAAAACCATTAATTTAGAATGATCTCGAGGCAAAACTGGCTCAGAAGCAATCAATTCTTTTGGCAAACAATAATC
>DAOOKJ010000024.1:0-3802 GCA_035385585.1 Minisyncoccota bacterium
GATCTCGAGGCAAAACTGGCTCAGAAGCAATCAATTCTTTTGGCAAACAATAATCAAATTCTTGAAGTTTCATTTCAATTCCTTTTTAATTATTGTTTAATAAAATCAACAAATGCCGGGGCATAATTAGTAATTTTGCCTATCCCCATAAAAACAATAACTTTCTTTTTATTATCCACATTAATCAACTCTTTTAACAAATTAAACAACTCTTCTTTCTTAACATTTTCTTTAACAAGAGTAATTTTCTCTTTCGGTTTAATTTTATTTGAAATAACACTTTCATATATATTTAAATTACTGACGCCTTTAATAGGTTTTTCAGCCGCTGAATCCAAGGGCAAAAGAACTAAATAATCGGCTTTCTGGATTGCGGAAGCATATTCTTTATAAAGGAGCGACACCCTTGAATAACGATACGGCTCTAAAACTAAAAAAATACTGTAGCCAGGAAACGAAAGTTTAGTCATTTTTAAAGATGCCTTAATCGCGGTCGGGTGATGGGCATAATCGTCAATTATCACTAAATTGTTTCTAAAATATAGAATATTAAATCTTCTTTTTACTGGAGGAAAATCTTCCAATAATTTAATTGCCTTTTTTATTTCTTTATCAGTCAAAGAAAGGGCTTCAAGCGTTGCAAGGGCGGCTAAAAAATTTAAAACATTCTCTCTTCCCGGCAATCGCAGTTTGAAATAAGAAAAAAATTTCCCTTGATGATAAATTTTTCCTTTAGTCAGATATTCACAATAAGCCGGAAAAAATTTCAAATTAGAAGCATAAAAATCTGCTGTTTTTTTCACCAAAGAGAAAGAAAAAACCTGATTTTTGCTTTTCCTGGCTAATTTCAATAGAAAACCATCATCTAAATTTAAAACAGCTTTTCCTGACAAACTCCTTTTTTCAAATTCCTCAAAAGATTTCTTTAAAAGAGAAAATTTGCCCTTATAAGGCCCGTTTTTTGCTAAATGGTCGTTATCAACATTAAGTATTATTGGCAAAAACGAAGGAGTTAGAAGAAAAGATTTGTCGTGCTCATCTGTCTCAACTATTGCCCAGTCTCCTTTGCCCCACTTGCTACCCAAAGGAAAGTTTTGAGAAGCTGCTCCGACATAAACTATTGGCTCTTTTTTTAATTTATCTAAAATAAAAGCTATTATTGAAGTGGTGGTGCTTTTACCGTGAGTACCGCTTACTGCAATAATTCTTTTATCTTTCAATATATTCATCAAATACTCATAGCGATTGAAAATTTCTAATTTTTTTCTTTTTACTTCTTTTAACTCTATATTATCTTTCGGAATAGCGCTTGAGACAATAACAGTTTTAATTCCTTTAAGATTACTTTTCCTATGCCCGATAAATATTTTAACCCCTTTTTTTCTAAGCAATTTAGTATTGGTGGATTCTTTGGCATCTGAACCAGTTATTTTTTCTCTCTTTGAAATTAATAAATTAGCCAAGGCAGTCATTCCTGACCCTCCGATTCCAATTAAATGAATCCTCCTTTGCTTTTTCATAAATTTATATTATATCTTCTAAACTATCTTCTGGTTTTAGCTTTTCACCTCGGATCTATTTTTAGACCATCGCCAAATCTTCTGGGAATTATATGAATATGGGGCCGGTGAGGCACTCCTGACTGAGCTGCTTCTCCTTGATTGATTAAAAGGTTATAACCGTCAGCTTTCGCTTCTTTTATCTGTTCCTCGGCTAATTCTCTGGCTTTTAGACATAATTTTTGAAACTCTTCTCTTGGCATCTCTGAGATATTTACATAATGATTTTTCGAAAAAACTACAAGATGGCCTTCACTAATGGGATTGATATCATAAATCGCCAACAAATCATTATCTTCGTAATATCTCTGAGCAGGAATTTCTCCTTTAATAATTTTGCAAAAAACACAATTATTATCAAGCATAGTAATTAAATTAAAAATAAAAAATAAAAGATAAAAGATGACAATTTCGTTGTCATTTTTTATTTTTTATCTAATTTATCTAGCGCTTGTTTTAATCGTTTAATTGTTTCTTCCTTCCCTAATACTTCCGCTATCTCAAATGGCCCGGGTGAAATTTCTTTGCCCGATAAAGCCGCTCTTAACGGCCAAAGCAATTGACCTCTGTTACCTTTATAAACTCCTTCTTTATCTATAAATTCGTAAAACTTTATTTGAAGATTTATTTTGTTAAAGTCTTCTTTGGGAATTTTTTCCACCACCTTTATTGCATCACTTAGAGATTTTTTTAATTCGGTTTCAGTCATTCCTTTCCAAAATAGCAATTCTTTCTTATAATCCAGTTCATCTTTAAAGAAAAAATCAAAAAGAGTAAAAACATCGCTAAATTTATTAATTCTCGGCAAATCAATTTCTATTACTTTTGAAAAATATGATTCATCATATTTTTGAAAAAGGTCAGAGTAGGAAGAATAATTTTTTCCGTAATCAATAAATTGAGACATTAAATCACTAAAATCCATCTTTCTTAGATAATAACTATTAAGCCAATCTAATTTTTTAAGATTAAAAATTGCCCCGCCTTTCTGAACCCTTTCCAGGCTAAACTTCTCTATTATCTCCTCTAAACTCATCACCTCGCTGTCGTCTTGGGGATGCCAGCCCAGCAAAGCCAGAAAATTCACTAATGCCTGGGGCAAATAGCCTAATTGCCGATAGTCTGTGACTGCCATTGCCCCATGACGCTTGCTTAATTTAGACCTATCCGGCCCTAAAATCATCGGCAAATGCGCGTAAATGGGCCTAGGAAAGCCCAAAGCCTCGCCGAGGATAATTTGCTTGGGGGTATTGGAAATATGGTCTTCTCCCCTAATTACGTGCGTTATTTCCATTAGATAATCATCAATAGTAGCGCTAAAATTGTACAAAGGCTCTCTTAAACCTTTGGCTATCACAATATCACCAATCAAAGATAAATCTACCTCAATTTCACCTCTGATAACATCTTGAAATTTAAGTTTTTGGGAGGGCATTCTTAAACGAATAACTGCTTTTTTCCCTTCATTTAAATATCTTTTTACTGTTTCTTGGGGCAAATCCCGGCAGTGTCCGGAATAGCGAGGCGCTATTCCTCGGGTAATCATTTCCTGGCGTTGGATTTCCAATTCCTCTGGAGAACAAAAACAATAATAAGCTTTGCCTTCTTCCAAAAGCTGTTTAAGATATTTTTCGTAAATATCTAATCTCTCGCTCTGGCGATAGGGGCCGAAATCCCCTTCTTTTTCCGGTCCTTCATCCCATTCTAATTTCAGCCATCTTAAACTATCTAAAATATTCTTTTCGTATTCTTTTTTAGAACGCAATTTGTCAGTATCTTCTATCCTTAAAATAAATTTCCCGCCGGTTTTTCTGGCAAAAAGAAAATTAAACAAAGCAGTCCTGGCGCTGCCAATATGAAAATAACCAGTTGGACTTGGCGCCATTCTCACGCGCGGGCCAAAGAGCGATTGAGTTGGTTGAGGATCATCCATTTTATTTATTTAAGATTTCTTTCAAATCTCACCTGTACCGGTATTAACTTGAATGAAGGGTGGCTGAAAGAAAATAGACCATCAAATGCCTCAAGTCAAAACAACGGAAATAATTTTTTTAAAAATTTGCGCTTTTTTGTTCATATTGAATAAATTATTTTTTTGGGAATTTTTTTATCATCCCTCTTAATTATATTCCCCTAACCAATTGCAAGTGTTTTGATTAACTCCTGAGCAATAACTCGGGCTGCTTGAGGTCTGGCAAAATTTAAAGCCGCCATACTCATTTCTTGTTTTTTTCTCTCGTCTT
>DAOOKJ010000025.1:0-3367 GCA_035385585.1 Minisyncoccota bacterium
ATTGGCAAGGTGGTGGATTTTTTAAATATTATGAATTAGAACAATATGAAGATGCTCTAAAAAGAGCAATATACAATCCTACAGAAAACGAACTTGAAAACATTGATTTTTCTTTATCAGAGAAACAAGCAAAAGTTGCCCTAGATGTTGATCTTAAAAAAGAGAAAGCCAAATTTGTCTTTGCGAAACTTTATCCTGATGTTGATATTGCCGAGACAATTTCCAATCTTTATGGGAAAAAAATAAAAAGAATTATTAAAAGCAAGCTTATATTTGAAGATGAATCAGAAATTGATCTTAATGATCTTGATTTTACAAAGTACGAATCACTAAAAAAACTTATTTACTGGTAGAGCATGGATCCAAAAATAATTTTACAAAAATTGATTGAAAAAGAACGACTTAATTTAGAAATACCCTCTGAATGGCGTTATCGTGATATTAAAAAGTTCGGTATAGATTGGGAGCTCTTTCCCTATCAGCAGGAAGCGATAGAAAATATCACAGATCTTTTATATCTGCTTTTTAACGATTGGCAAAACCAAGGCCTTGATAAAGGCAAAAAAGACATAATGCGGTTATACAAGAAGTATGGATTGGATCAAGAATTAGAAAATAGTTTATCAATAACAAAAGATAACGGTAATTATAATTTTTTGATCAATTATTTTCCGGTAGGCCCACGCATTCCATTTGAGGCATTTATCAACCGTGCTGCTTTTTGGATGGCCACGGCAAGCGGAAAAACTTTGGTCATGATAAAACTTTTAGCAGTTTTAAGTGACTTGATAAGTAAGAAACTTATTCCACAAAAAGATATTTTAATACTAGCTCCGAAAGATGACATCTTAAACCAGATTAAGGAACATATTGATAAATTTAATAAGGGTGCAGAAATTACTATTAATCTCAAAAACCTTAAAGAATATGAAAGGGTGAAAAATCAACAAAGTATTTTCAATAAAAGCGAAATAACAGTATTTTATTACCGCGCAGATAATATTGCTGGCAAAGATATGATTGCCAAAAAGAAAGATGGGCAAAGATTGAACTATGAAAGCTTCTTTAATGATGGGAATTGGTATTTAATTTTAGACGAAGCACACAAAGGCGAAAAAGAAACTTCGCTCCGCCAGCAATACTTTATGGCCTTAACAAAAAGCGGATTTCTATTTAACTTTTCGGCAACATTCACGGATCAATTGGATATAATTACAACGATATACGATTACAAGTTGGATACTTTTTTAAAAGACGGATATGGAAAAAAACTTTATGTATCAGACGCAAATTTTCAGAGTTTCAGCCGTCGTGATAATACTGATTTTACCGATAATGATAAAAAAAATATTATTGTACAAAGCTTATTGGTTTTAGCTTTAGCCAAGTCGCATTTTTATAAATTACGTAGCATTAATCGCAATCTCTATCATGCACCTCTTCTGGTAACTTTAGCTAATAGCGTAAACACAGAAGAAGCAGATCTTAAAATATTTTTTAAATTACTATCAAAAATAGCTACTGGCGATTTTGACTTTGAAAAGGCTAAAAATAATTTGGTAAATAAATTAGAGGAAAGTAAAAAATATTTATTTGGCTTGGGTGAAATTGATCTACATTTGATCGCGGAACTGAGAGAATTTAAAGAAAAAGATTTTCGAGAAGCTGTTTTTAATTCAAGAAATAAAGGAAACATTGAAGTAGTTAAATTTCGCGAAAACCAGGGAGAATTAGCCTTTAAGCTAGTTAATGGAGATAAATATTTTATGCTTATCCGCGCCAGTAATGTCATAGAATGGGAAAATAATACGCTGAGCGGATATGAAATTGGAAGAGTTATTGAGGAGAGCTTCTTTGATGACATAAATAAGAAAAATGACATTAATATTTTGCTCGGCAGTAGAGTTTTTACTGAAGGATGGGATTCAAACCGACCGAATATTATAAATTACATAAATATTGGAGTTAGTGATGAAGCCAAGAAATATGTTTTACAGTCAATTGGACGTGGCATAAGAATTGAGCCGATTCCCCATAAAAGAAAAAGATTTGAAAGTCTGGAAAATGACATATTTTCTGATTCAGAAAGAGAAAATATTGTTAAGAGCAACAAAATACTTGAAAGCTTGTTTATATTTGCAACGAATAAAGAAGTTATAAAAAATATTTTGGAAGGACTTGAAAAACAATCAAGTCCTGAGTGGATTAATTTAAGTGGAATCAACAAAAATGAATCAATTAAAGAAAAAGACCTTCCCATATTTATTCCCGCGTTTGAAGGTTCTGTCTTAAACGAAAAACCTTTTTGGATTGGAGCAAATGAATTTACAGAAGTTTCAGAGCTTGTCAAAAAAGCTGGGCCAAAAGTTCTTCTTTTGAAAAATAATATACGTTTGAGAACTTATAAAAAAGTATGCGATCAAAATAATTTTATTGTTGGAACCAGACGGCGGAAACGGACTCCCGAAAATATTTTGTTTGTTGCAGACAGTTATTTCAATGAGCCAATCAAGAAATTATCAGGAATCAAAATTTTAGAAGGTGAAATATCTCACTATCAAGAAATTATGACAAATCTTTGCCAAGAAGAAGCCGAAAAGCTGGAAAGAGATATTTTAAAGATTGTTAAACCAAGAATGACTGAAGAACAGATCGATAGACTTTTCGAAGAAAAGAAAATTACTCTTAAAGAATATAAAGAGAAGATTAAAGAGCTAGCAACTAAAGATTCTTTTGAAGCACTGAACAACTATTTAGAGTTCAAAATTTTAGAAGAGCATTACTATTCGCCGATTTTGTTTAAAAAAGATTCTGAACACTTTCAGCATATTATTAAAGAGCAAAGCGAAATTGATTTTCTGGAAGCATTAAAAAATTATTTAACAGATAAACATAGTAATCTGAAAAGTTGTGAGTGGTGGTATTTTTCCAAAATAGATCAAGCCATAGATAAAATTGGGATACCATATTTCGATAGTGAGTTGGGTGAATATAGAACATTCTTTCCAGACTTTATATTTTGGCTTAAAAAAAATAATAAATACTATTTAAAATTCATTGATCCACACGGTGTCCAATTTATTGGTAATTCAGCAGATAAAATCGATGGTTTTAATCAATTCAAGTCAGACTTAGCTAATTTAAAAAACAAAAATATTCACAATGCAGAAATGTATTTTTATAATGAACAAGGTGTGCCGCATGGAGTCGATAGTGCTTATAGTCAATATTGGACAAGCAATTTTGAAGATATTTTTAATACGTAAACCAAAACAATTAATTGACTAAAAAATAAATTGTTTAACTATAACCAATGTCCCAATACTGCAACTCACAAAGAGAAATAAATTTAATATAAAAAAAATAT
>DAOOKJ010000026.1:0-3273 GCA_035385585.1 Minisyncoccota bacterium
TTTACCACCTGTTTATTGGTTTCGTCTAACCTCGTTAATTTTTCTGTTATGTCTTTAATAATTTCAATGTTTTTTGAAAACTGCTCTTCGATACTTTTATTTGCCTCACTCATTTTATTGTCTAAAGTTCTGATAATTTCTTGAATTTGATTCTGAATTAAGAGCAAAGCCGCATCAGCCGGTTGCTCTTTCTTTCTGCTTTTACTAATTAGAAAAATTGCTCCTGCTATTGCAGCGACAATTAGAATCCCGATAGTGAGAATTAAATTAGACATAGTATTGTTTACGGTTAAACATTAATAAAAAACAAATTTATGAGTTACAAATTACGCACTTTTTAAAAATAAGAAGCAAATAGCAAATGTAAATACATCATCGTTTTATTCTTTTTATTTTACCAGATTTAGGAGAGATTTTGAAGACTGCTCTGGATTTCCCAGAACTGACGATAAACACCATCTAACTTTTGAACTAAATCTTCGTGCTTTCCCATTTCCACGATTTCTCCTTCTTTAAGCACAATAATTTTATCAGCGCTTTTGATTGTTGATAAACGGTGAGCGATAATAAAAGAGGTCCGCTCTTTCATCAATCTTTCCAACCCTTCTTGAACTAATCTTTCTGAAACAGAATCTAAGGCAGAAGTGGCTTCATCTAAAATTAGAATCTTTGGATTTCTTAAAATTGCTCTTGCAATAGCAATCCTTTGTTTTTGACCAGTTGAGAGTTTAATTCCCCTCTCGCCGACGACTTGGTCGTATTTCTGTGGAAATTTTTCAATAAATTCGGAAGCATTAGCAAGTTGAGCAGCCTCGATAATTTCTTTCTCAGTAGCATTTAAACGGCCGTATCTGATATTTTGTTTAATGGTGTCATTAAACAACGCCACTTCTTGAGGCACAACTGCCATCTGTTTTCTTAAACTTTTTAAATTAATTTTTTTAATATCTATATCATCAATAAGTATTTTTCCTTTTTGGGGGTGATAATAGCGGCCAATCAAATCTACAAGGGTTGTCTTTCCTACTCCACTTTCTCCAACAATTGCTACTTTTTCTCCTGGTTCAGCGACAAAAGAAATATTGTTTAAAATAGGAACTGTTTTTTTATAATAAAAATACACATTTTTAAACTCCACCTTACCTTTAATTTCTATCTCCATACTTTGCGGCATATCCTTTTCAGGATGATAATCATATAATTTCAGCGCTCGACCAAGAGCCATAAGCGAAGAATTCAATTGACGATATTGACTAGCCAAATTGCCCAAAGGTCGAGTAAGCATCGGAATATAGGCAATAAACATTACCAAAGAACCGGCAGTAAGAGCGCCCTGCTTTAGCATTAGAATACCAAAACCAAAAACGCTACTAAAACCTAAAACAACTACAATCTCTTGCCATAAACCCATTTTAAGCCAAAGAAAACGCCAATTTTTTTCTGCTCTCCCAGCCTCGTTTAATTCTTTGGTAATAGTTTTTTTCGCCAAATTTTCAGTGGTATTGTGTTTTACAGTTGGAATATTTCTGACAATATCGAAAATGCTGCCAAAAGATTTTTCATATTTCCGATGCAAAATAATTTGAGTTTTTAATATTTGCTTTGTGTAATACAAAGTAATTAAAACAAAAACACCTGACATTATTAGTAAGGTAGTAGTCAATCGCCATTCAACAGAAAAAAGAATTATTAAAGCGATAACAAAAGACAAAACAGCGGGAAGAAAAGAAAAAAGCACCTGTTCAATAATCGTGTACATACTTTGGGCTCCGCGGTCTATTTTTCTATTCACTTCGCCAATCTTCTTTTCTTTGTAAAAAGAAATTGGTAAGTTAATAATATGACTGTATAGGTCGCTTGTCAGATTGTTGCTTAAATCAATCGATAATTCATAACTTTTTTTATCGCCATATTTTCCAAACAAATTGGCTAAAATAGAAAGACTCACCCAAAAGACAATCAATCTTATAATAGAATAAAAAGAAGAATTAGCATTAAGGGCTAAATCAATAAGCCGGCCGTAAATAAACGGTACCACTGCGCTTAAGACGCTTGAAATTAAAATTGCAGAAACTCCTAAATAAAATTTAGAATGAGAGGGTAAATGCTCAAAAACAAACTTTAAGCCTTCCTTTAAACTTAACTTTTCTTTAGTCATTATTAAGTTCTTTTCTGAATTCCTCTAATAATTCTTTTGCTTTTTTAGAAAGATTTTTTGGAGTGAAAACTTTAATTTTGACAAATAGATCTCCAGCGCCAAGCCGATTAAAATGTTTAATTCCCTTTCCTTTAATTCTAAATACTTCTCCAGAATCTGTGCCAGGAGGAATTTTAAAAATAATTTTTTTCTTATCAAGGGTTTCGATTTCTTTTTCTGCTCCTAAAGCAGCCTCCGGAAAAGAAATATTTAGAACCATAAACAAATCATCTTCTTTTCTTTCAAAGATTTTATGAGGAAGAATTTTAATTTTCAAATAAAGGTCACCACTTTTACTGCCAAAAATTCCCGCCTCGCCTTCGTTTTGGATTTTAATTGTTTCATTATTTCTCACCCCCGGAGGAATTTCCACCAAAACTGTCTTTTTATCATAAAGCCTTCCGTCTCCTCCGCAAATGTGGCAGGGTCTTTCTGGCACTCTTCCGCGGCCTTTGCATTTTGGACAGTCAGTAATCTGAGTAAAGGCTCCCAAAATAGTGCGTCTTGATTCTCTCACCACTCCTTCGCCTTTGCAAACCGGACAGGTTTTTAATTTTGAATCAGGTTCATAACCTTTTCCTTTACAATGTTCGCAAACTACATAAGTTTTGAAAGAAATTTCTTTTTTTGTTCCGAAAGCCGCCTCTTCTAAAGTTATTTCTTGAGTTACTTCTAAATCTTTACCCCTGGTGGAAGTCTCGCGGCTGCTTCTTTGTCTGCCGCCGAAAAAATCACCAAAAATATCTGAAATATCAAATTCTTTATTAAAGCCAAAAAAATCAGATTCAAATGGGTTTTCAAAATCAAAAGATGACCAATCAAATCCTCCAAATCCTTGGGATGAGGCGCCGGCGCCTTCATAGACTCTCCCGAATTTATCGTATTGGGCTCTTTTTTCCGGATTAGACAAAACTTGGTAGGCTTCATTTATCTCTTTAAATTTTTCCGGATTACCCCCCTTATCTGGATGATATTGATGAGCCAATTTATAAAACGCCTTTTTTATTTCATCTTGCGAGGCGTTTTTTGACACTCCTAAAATCTCGTAGTAATCTTTCATAAAATTTTATTTGTAA
>DAOOKJ010000027.1:0-3086 GCA_035385585.1 Minisyncoccota bacterium
TGTTCAAATAAAATATCCAAAATCTCTCCTTCCACGATTGTTTTCATTGTTTTGACAAAGATTTCGGAAATTTTTAGAAATTCTTTTGATTTTAAAACTGCCTGAATGAAAGAAACAGAATAAGCAAGAGAGAGGCATTCGGCTATTGATTTACCAAAATTAGCCCAAACCGTAGGTTTATTTCTCCTCAAAAGACTATGGTCAATAATATCATCAATAATTAAAGTATTGTTATGTAAGATCTCTAAACCGGCCGCCGGATAAATAACGTCTTTCTTTTTACCCCCGCATACAAGACAGCTAGCGATTGCCAATGCTGGCCTTAATCTTTTTCCACCTGACTCCATTTGATAATAAACAGTTTCTTTTGTTTTATCGCCGCTATATTTACTTAAGATGTTTTTAATAACAGGTGTAATATCCTTCGCAGTTTTTTCTAAAAAGGAAAACACATTTTTTGATTCGCTGTCTTAATTTTGGAAATAATTATCTTTTCTAATTATTAGGCGGAGGGGGTGGGATTCGAACCCACGGTGCCCCGAAGAACACAGTTGCTCTCCAAGCAACCGCACTAGTCCACTATGCGACCCCTCCTTAATTTTTCCCTCCTTTAGAATTTCGGGAGGGAAAAATTTTTAAATCTTTATCTTCTCACTGAATTTTCCAATCAAAGGCAATTCTTTCTTCTTGTTCTGAACAACATTAACAATTCCCAAAATTACTAAAATCACCAAGCCAAGCTCAACTAAAGTGGCAATTACACCCCAAATAGAAAGAACAACAATATTTTGCAAAAATAGGGCGCTCACAATACTAGTTATGACATACCAAATAATTTCCGTAATAAACAGTACTAATCCTTGTTTCGCATGAAAATAAACAAAATCATTGTCTTTCTTGGTAAACAAAGGAATTAAACAAAGAAGGGATATATAACTTAAAATTCCCCAAAGTTTATTTTCATTCATTTTTGGAGATTCTTGTTTCTCTTCCGGTTTTGTTTCTTCTGCCATAAATTTATTTTATTTTTTTTAAATTTTTTCGCCTTTTTAATTTAGATTAAGGCGAATCGACCTTTTTTATTATAACATCTATTTTAAACAATTAAAAATTTAAAAATTTTTATTTGATAATCTTATACGCTGATTTCCCTTAAAATTTTAATCCTTTCTTCAACTGGTGGATGAGTCATTAAAATTTTTGTAAACCAACTGACTTTCTTTTTCTTGAACGGGTCAGCGATAAAAAGATGAGCAGTGGATTGATTGGCATTTTTTAATGGTTGGGGGTCGCTACTGATTTTCTCTAATGCTCGAGCCAAACCTTCTGGATAACGGGTCAAAAGAGCGCCATTGGCATCAGCCAAAAATTCTCTTTTCCTAGAAATTGCTAATCTTAAAAGAGTGGTGAAAATTGGGGCTAAAATCGCAAAAATCAAACCCAATAAAAGAATAACTATTCTTACATTGCCGTTTTCTTCATTATTACTTTTTTTAGGAAGGGAACCTTGTAAAAACCATCTTGCCAAAAGGGAAACTATTCCTGCTAAAATAACAATCACTGAAGCAAGCAAAATATCGTAATTGCCAATATGAGACATTTCATGAGCAATTACTCCTTCTAACTCTGCCTTTTCTAATTTTTCCAGTAAACCAGTTGTAACGCAAACCACACTGTGGCTGGGATTTCTTCCAGTAGCAAAAGCATTTGGAGAAGGGTCATTAATTAAATAAATTTTTGGCATTGGTAAGCCAGCGGCAATAGAAAGATTTTCCACAATCCGATAAAGTTCTGGATTATCTTCTTTTTTAACTTCTTTTGCTTTATACAAACTCAAAATTACTTTATCAGAATACCAATAACTTAAAAAAGTTTGAATAAAGGCAATAACTATCGCAACGATTAAGAATGTTGAGTTATCATAAATTTCAGTAAAAAGCCAGCCTAAGCAAATGATAAAAATCAAAAAAAGGCTGATAAAAAGCCAGGTTTTAAATACATTTTTAGAACGAAAAGTATAAAGAGTCATAATAATAATTCAAAAGGTTCACCTGCCCAAATCCCGCTCTTTTTTTCAAACAGGGCGGGATTTAAGCGGGAAAAAAATTTAAATTCTTAGAATTTTACTTTAACTGGTTCGCGTTCAATTTCTTCTTTTAATTCAAAAAGTTCTTCTTTCTTAAAGCCGAAAATAGCGGCAATGATATTAGAAGGGAAAACTTCGGTTTTAATGTTGTAGTCTCTCACCAGACCATTATAAAATCTTCTGGCTGCCTGAATCTTATCTTCGGTGTCAACTAATTCTTGTTGCAAGTGTAAAAAATTTTGATTGGCCTTTAATTCAGGATAATTTTCCGCTACTGCAAAAAGGGTTTTTAAAGTTTCGTCCAACTGATTTTCCGCTTCAATTTTTTCTTTACCCTTGGAAGTCATTGCCTTTGTCCGCGCTTCGGTTACTTTTTCAAAGACTTCTTTCTCGTGCGCCGCATAACCTTTAACTGTTTCTATTATATTGGGAATTAAATCATATCGACGTTTTAACTGGACATCAATATCTGCCCACGCCTCCTTTACTCTAATTCTGCTCTTAATTAACGAATTATAAGTGCCTATCACCCAAATGAGCAAAATAGCTAAAATTAACCAAAAAATAGTCATATTTAAATTTTTAAATTTAAAATTTAGAATTTAGTTTTCGACCTTGCTCCATTATATCACAAAACCTCTGGTAAAAGCCAGAGGTTTTATTAAATTTGACTATTAACTATTCGGAAATATACAATCCTTTTTCTTCAGCTATCAACAATCTTTCTAGGTGACACTGGCATCTGCCACAATTTTTAATGTGTTTTTTAGCTTCTTCAATGCTCTCTGGTTCTTTTCCCTGGCATCGTATATACGTATCAAAAATTCTTCCATCAGATTGTTCACAAAGTTTCTCTAATACGAATTTTGAACTTTTCATAGTATACCTCCTTTCAATGTGCTACTTTAAATTATATAACAACCCTAAATCTTTGTCAAAACTTAGTACTCTTCAGCCATTGGTTCAGGGTGAGGCTGTTCTTTTTTCTCAGGAATTTCAT
>DAOOKJ010000028.1:0-2679 GCA_035385585.1 Minisyncoccota bacterium
AAATAGGAGTTGGCAGAACGAAGATTTTCATTCCATTTTTGAGCCAGTAGAATAGAATGAATTTTATTTCTAATTGCCTGTTTAGCATAGGTCTCCGCAATGAATTACGAATTGAACTTTTTCTCTGTCAAATATCTTATAGGCGGTTTTAAGGAAAGTAATCTGCTGGTGCTTGGAGCAAAGATGAGTATCGCTAACAAAACCAAATTTCAGTTTCCGTCCGTAGAATGGAGTTAGGTCAATGAATTGGTCCCTTGCTTGTTCTAACTTCAACCAACTATTATCCTCAACTGGAACCCTCAATTCCTCTGGAACTTTTCTTTTTGCCAATTTTTTCACCTCCTTTTTCAAGGTGCTATTTAAAAAAGAAGGACAATTATCCTTCTTTTTCAGGGCTAATATTTTCTCCCTCCTCGACTTTCTGATAAGTGGCTTTTATCCAATCGGCGGAACGAGCTACAGATGAAATACGGACTTCGTCGATGAGACCGCTAATATTTTCTCCCTCCTCGACTTTCTGAATGGTCTCTTCAAATTCTTCTTCTGAAACTCCTTCTGGAAACTTCTCTTCCTCGTCTATTTCGTCTAACTCATAGGGATTTTGTTTTTCAGAGAAATTGTCTGTTTCCATAGTTTTTTGTTCGTTATTTTTCGACCACTTTATCTTTTTTATGGCTCTTGCTTCTATTTGCCTTACTCTTTCTCTGGAAATATTGTATTTTTGCCCAATAAGAGCAAGGGTCATAGGTTTTTCACCATTAAGACCATATCTTTTGATAAGAATATCTTGTTCTCTCGGAGTAACTCGGGAGAGATACTTTTTAATTTCATTGATTTCCTCTTGAGTTTTTTTCATATTTTTCTAAAAAAGAGATAAAATCCTCTAATTCGTCGTCAGTTAATTGTTTTCTTGACCACTTATTGTATCTTTGGAAAAGAATTCTTTGTTTCTCTTTGGAAGTTATTCCTCTCTGCTCCATTAGATAGTTCGTATACAGATAATTTCCCTTTCTATTGGTTTTGTTGATTGTCGGGAGAGTTAATTTTACCCACATAATCGTCAACGTCGTAAACAACGACTAAAAGGTTTTTATTTTTTGTCTTTCTGATAATTCCTTCGGTTTCATTTTCAAACAATTCAGGAACATCAAAGGTTATTTGAGTTTCTCCAGAGACTAATGGTCCAGATATTTTTCGGAAATTGGCGTGGAAAACAAGTAATGGTTTCATAGTTAGTTAGATTAAATGTCCTCTTCAAAATCCTCAAGGTCAGAGGTTTGTTTGATATCATAAATATCCTCTGGGTCAATAAAAACTTCCCATTTCTTGATTGAGGTGCCATTCTTGGTTGGAACTTTTCCTGAATAAACTAACTGAACTTTTGTTCCCAGAGAGATTTGCTGAAGGTATTGGTCTAAAATAGTGCTTCCCCAAACTTGTCTTTCTCCTTCTTTGGTTAAGAGAGTGTAGATAGTTGAGTTTTTAAATTTTCCTTGGTTGGGAAGAATGTTGATGAGATAGCCTTCTATCTTGTCTCCTTCGTTGGTTGGAGACCAAAAGTTTGTATTAGGTTTTGAAAGTTGTTGCCACATATTTTTATTTTTATTTTACTCTTATTATTTTTATTTGTCAAGTAGCAATTTACTTTACTAAAACCAAGAATAAATTATTTTAAAGATAAAGTAAAATTCTACTATCGGAGGAAGTAAGAAAATGAGTAAAGTTGCTATTAAGGTGATTGCTTTTTTCATAGTTTTAATTACTTATTACTGCTCCTGTTGGTCGGTCAGGAGCAGGAATAAAGAATTAAGAGATTAGCCTCAAAACTAATTCCTTAATTTCGTCTCCTGATAACTCCTCCTTCATAATTTCAGCCATTTTCTCTATTGAGAAGTTGGGATGGCGTTTAATTCCCCAAAGGTCAAAAATCAAAGTATCTTCCCAGCAATGTTCTTCTCTTTCTTTTTCTCTTCGTTCTTTTTCCTCTTGTGAAGGTTTTCCTAATTGGTTGTCTGTTTGAAGAAAGAGATTGTTGATAGTGTTTATCGTCTCAATAGTTTTCATTAATTCTCTTAAGTTTTCGTTTTGTTTGTCCAGTAATTCCTCTATTTCTTTTAAAGGGTTCTCTTGTTCTTTTGTTGGTTTTGTTTTTTTGTTCATAGTTTTTTTAAAATTTTCCTCTTAAGTTTTCTTCGCCAAGATAGCCGTCTTCGAGTAACTGCTCGAGTTTTATAGTGATATCTTCTATGATTGCCCGTGTCTGGCAAGAAAGAGTGGTTTCTTCCAGTTCTTCGTCCAGAGCGTAGTCAATCGCTTCGTAAAGTTCTGTTGCTATCTTGTTAATATAACTTGTTATATCTTGTTTTGCTGTCTTGTTAAGTCCTGTTTGTAAATTTGATTGCATAATTTTTTATGGTATAATTTATTGATTAACCGTGCACGCCAGTTAAAAAATCGCTTCTACCAGCAAAGCCATAAGCCAAGAAGAAAGCAATTACTACTACAATAAAAAATATTAAATCTTTCCTTTCTTTTCTTTTTCTTTTTCTTTCCTCCAGCCAGTAATAAGAATAAATAGTTTGCTGTTTTAATTTTCTCATAGTTTTTTATTATTTATTTGAGCCTTATTGACCAGATAAAGCCCTAATTCCTACTCTCAAAATGATTTGAGAGCAGGAT
>DAOOKJ010000029.1:0-2670 GCA_035385585.1 Minisyncoccota bacterium
CCGGAAGTGGTAAAACGCTGATTATGGCTGCCAATATTTTACAGCTTTATAAACAAGGTTATCGTAACTTTATCTTTTTTGTAAACAGCGTAAATATTATTGAAAAAACAAAAGACAATTTCTTAAATACTTTATCTGAAAAATATCTTTTTGCGCCAAAAATTAAATTTGGCGGAAAAGAAGTTTTTGTAAAAGAAGTTCAAAATTTTGAAACAGCAAGCCCAGATGATATAAATATTCTTTTTACAACAATTCAAGGATTGCATATTCGTTTAAATTTTCCAAAAGAAAACGCTTTGACTTATGAAGATTTTGCCGACAAAGAAATTGTTTTAATTTCTGATGAGGCGCACCATTTACAAACAATTACAAAACAAGGCAGGCAAGAGCTTGAATTAGAAAAAAGTTGGGAATATACAGTTCAAAAAATATTAAATAGTAATACTAAAAATATTTTATTGGAATTTACCGCTACCATTGATTTGAGTAATCAAAATATTAGAGAAAAATATGAAGAGAAGATCATTTTTCAGTATGACTTAAGGCAATTTAGATTAGATAAATATTCAAAAGAGATAGAGGTTTTACAAGCAGATTTAGAACCATTAGATAGAGCATTACAAGCAGTCATTTTAAGCCAATATCGCCGGAAGATAGCAGAAAAATATAAATTACATTTAAAGCCAGTTATTCTTTTTAAGTCAAAAAGCATAAAAGAATCAAAAGAAAATTATGAAGGGTTTTTGGCAAAAATTAAACATTTAAAAACACAAGATATTCAAGAAATATCTTCGCGCGCAAAAGGAATGGATTTAGAAAAAGCGTTTGATTATTTTAAAAAAGAGAATATAGCTTTTGAAAATTTAATTAAGGAGTTGCAAGAAGATTTCTCAAAAGAAAAAGTGATGCTTTTAGATTCAGAAAATATTGATGAAGAAAGACAATTAAAATTAAATTCGCTAGAGAATAAAAATAATGAAATAAGGGCAATTTTTGCAGTAAATATGCTAAATGAAGGATGGGATGTGTTAAATTTATTTGACATTGTCCGATTGTATGATACGCGCGATGGTAAATATGTTCATGGCAAATACAAGCCGGGCAATACCACAATGGGAGAGGCGCAACTTATTGGCAGAGGAGCAAGATATTTTCCATTTCAATTAGATGAAACAGAGGATAAATATAAAAGGAAGTTTGATAAAGACACTGAGAGCGAGTTGCGAATTGTGGAGACATTGCACTATCACAGCGCACACAATCCTAAATATATTGATGAAATAAAAAGCACTCTCACAGAAATGGGAATTATACCAGAAAAATATGTTCAAAAAGACCTATTCATTAAGGATTCTTTTAAAAAGACTGACTTTTGGAAAAATGGTGTAGTTTTCATAAATGATAGGGTGCCGAACCCAAGGACAGAGATTCTTAGTTTAGATGATGCAAGAATTGAGCGCACTTACTCATATAAACTGAGAACCGGTGAACTTAGAGAAGATGTTGTTTTTGAGGAAAAAGGGGAATCAAAATCCGTAAAAGATGTGGAGCAAAGTAAAATAAAATATAAACTTTCTGATTTTGGAGAGAATATAGTTAGAGGCGCATTAGATAAATTTGAGTTCTATAAATTTGAAACATTAAAAAGATATTTTCCACACATTAAATCAGTTAGAGAATTCATTTCCTCTTCTCGTTATTTGGGTGGAGTCGAGATAGAAATTTCAGGCCCAAAGGACAAATTAAACCAACTAATGCCAATTGCGAAATTGGATATGGCTTTGTTTGTGTTGAAAAATATATCAGAAAAAGCGAAGGTTAACACCTCAGAATTTGTGGGAACCCGCCTATTTAAAGCCAGAATGTTGAGGCAGGTTTTTAAAGATAAAAAAATCAAAATAGATATTGATGAAGTTCAAAATAAAGAATTGGAAGATGTTAATTTAGCTAAAAAAGATTGGTATGCCCAGACTGAATTTTATGGCACAGACGAAGAACAGAAATTTATCAGTTTTATTGATGGATTTATAGAAAAGTTAAGACAAAAATATTCGGATATAGCCTTACTCCGCAATGAAAAATTTTTTCAGGTATTTGATTTTGATGAGGGAAGACCTTTTGAGCCGGACTTCATAATGATTTTCAAAAAAAGGAATAAAGTTGTTAATATTTACCAGATTTTTATTGAACCTAAGGGCGATCAGTTTAAAGATAAACAGGGGAGATTTGAAAATTCTAAAGAAGGTTGGAAGCAAGATTTTTTGCTTACATTAGAAAACAAGGCAGAGACAGATTTGAAGTTAGAAAACAAACATTTTAAACTTATAGGTTTGCCTTTTTATAACGAGAAATTAAAAAAGGAATTTGAGGAAGCTTTAGAAAATAAAATACTTTCTTAAAATATGAATTTCTCTCATTTTCATTTTGTAGCCCGTCGCCTTCTGAAAAGTTTTTGGCAAAGCCAAGGAACAAGCAAGCAAAAAGAATGGAGGCTGAGTGTCGTCCCCACCAATGAATTTTTACCCGCCTGTTGTCCACCGAAGGCAGACAGGGTGGCAATTAAAAGTCGCAATCTGAATTTTCGTCAAAAAAGTTCGGATTTCGCCCAAAATACACCGCTAATTTCATTATTATAAAACTAATTATTTTATGAGTAAAAACAATATTTTG
>DAOOKJ010000030.1:0-2654 GCA_035385585.1 Minisyncoccota bacterium
AAAATTCAAAATTAAAAATCAAAATTCAAAATTATTAAATTTAACTAATGGTCCTGGAAAGTTATGTAAATGGTTGAAATTAGACAAATCTTTTTACGGCGAAGATTTAACAGAAAGTAAAAGAATTTGGCTGGAAGATAGAGGAGAAAAAATAAAACTCTCTCAAATTAAAAGAACCGCTCGCATTGGCATTGATTATGCCGGACCTTATTGGAGTAAAATAAAATGGCGATTTGTGTTAAAATAAAGGATATGAAAAAAATTAATTGGCTAACAATCTTAATAATTCTTCTAATTGGTATATTTCTCATTTATTCAAAAACCAATCATTTACCACCAGTTAAAGAAGATAATAAAAGAAAAGTTTTATTATATTATTACAACCCTTCGTTAGACACAGATGAATCTAACAATATTTTATGTTCAGAAAAAGGCCTAGTAGTAATTGAAAGAGAGATTCCTTTTACCAAAACCCCAATTAAAGACACTCTAAATCTTCTGCTTAAAGGAAAAGAAAATTTGACACCAGAAGATTTAAGCGAGGGGATTACAACTGAATTTCCCTTAGAAGGGTTTTCTTTAAAAGAACTGAATTTGCAACCGAATGGAACCTTGATTTTAAAATTTGAGGATCCATTAAATAAAACTTCGGGCGGTTCTTGCCGGACAAGAATTTTATGGCTTCAGATTGAAAAAACCGCTAAGCAGTTTGAAGAAGTAAAAAAAGTGGAATTTTTGCCCGAAGAATTATTCCAGCCATAATCTAAATCTTTCTCCATTTTTAATGGTTGCATTTTTTAAACAATTTCTGATTTTTATTTTTTTACTGGAAAGTTTCATTTTTTCCCAACCATCGGAATTTGCTGCTCTTTTCAAAACACAATTAACCTATCAGGAAAAATTAGGCCAACTTTTGGTTTTAAATATCACTCCCTCCACCCCTAAAGAAACCATCGTTAAAGCGATAAAGGATTATAAAATAGGAAATTTTAACATCACTGGTTTGTATACCAAAGAAAGCGACCTCAAAACAAACATTAATTTAATCAATGATTTAAGCGCAAAGTATTTGAAAGCTAAGCCTTTTATTGGTGCTGATGAAGAAGGGGAAATTAGAAGAATCTCTTGGTTTAATTTTAAAAAACAAAAAGATTTAAAAGACATTAATGAATCTTATTACGAAGCTTACCAAAAAGGGAGGGCTTTAAAAAATTTAGGGATTAATATGATTTTTGCGCCAGTTTTAGATTTTACCGAAAATTCAAAAGATTATATCTGGCCAAGAACTTTTCAAAAAGACAAAGAAACAACAATACAATTAGCCGAGGCAATGATTGATGGTTTTTCTGATAGTTTCATTATTTCTGTTATTAAACACTTTCCTGGTTATCTTGATTCTGATTTAAATCCTCACGGAAAAATTTACGAGTCAAAACCATTAAAAGATTATTCCTCTTCAATAGAAGTTTTTGAAAAAGTTTTAAAAGATAAGGGAGTTTTGGGAATAATGGTAGGTCATTTAGTGATTGAAGAATTTGGCCAAAAGCCAATTACTCGTTCGGCAGAATTTGTTTCAGATTTTAGAAAAAAATACTCATATCAGGGATTGTTAGTGACAGACAGCATAGGAATGGCTTCCTATCGCCTAAATGATACTTTTAAAGAGAGCGCTTTAGAAACTCTTTTGGCGCGCTATAATCTAATAATTCTTTCTTCTAATACCGAGGTTTCTTTTGAAATAGTTGATTATCTTTTAAAACAACTAGACAAAGAAGAAGTCCAAAAAGCCATCGACGATTCTTTTCTAAAGGTCTATCTCATAAAGCAGTTCCTCTTGAAAAATTAAAAATTTTTTGTTATAATATAAGAGGTCGAAAAAAATAAATTAAAAATAAAAAATATGGCACTAGTTCCATGGAAACCCCTTTTTGATTTGGACAACTTCTTTGAGGATGAGGACTGGCTCTTGCCGGTTTTTCCGAAAGGAAGAGTAACTCCAGCCTTAAATTTGTACGAAACTGATAAGGAAATAGTTGCCGAAATCGACGCTCCTGGAATTGACCCTAATAAGACAGAGATAGCGATTGATAACGGTTATTTGAAAGTAAGAGGAGAAGGTGAAGAGGAAAAAGAAGAGAAAAATAAAAATTATTGGCGTAAAGAAATCAGCCATCATTCTTTTGAAAGAGCATTGAGATTGCCTCAAGATGTGGAAGAAGATAAGGTGGAGGCAACTTACGACAAAGGAGTTCTTAAAATTGTCATGCCGAAAAAAGAAGTGGTCCAGCAAAAAGGGAGAAAAATTCAAATTAAATCCAAATAAATTAAAAGATTTCAAAACAAAACTCCGCTTTGCATTTACAGCGGAGTTTTGTTATTATTAAGGATAATTTTATGATTACTTACGATGATTTTTCTAAAATTGAATTAAAAGTAGCCAAAATACTTCAAGCAGAAAGGGTAGAGAATTCTGAGAAATTGATTAAATTAAAAATTAAAGTTGGTGAAAAAGAAAAGCAAATTGTGGCAGGAATTGGCAAATTTTATAATCCAGAAGATTTATTAAGTAAATTGATTGTTATTGTAGATAACTTAGAACCAAAAAAATTAATGGGTTTGGAAAGCCAGGGCATGCTTTTGGCAGCTTCAAACGA
>DAOOKJ010000031.1:0-2563 GCA_035385585.1 Minisyncoccota bacterium
CCTTTAGATAAAGAGAATAGTTATATTTTTGAGCGTTTTTCTAATCCTTCGCGTTATTTTCGCCGATTTTCCGGCGATAGAAATAATCTTTATTCCGATTACTATAATCACACTGGAGTTGATATTAAACTTAAACCGCAGACAAAAAATAAAAATGTATACGCCGTTCAAGATGGAGTAGTAGAAAAAATTTTTCTTACTAATAAAGATGATTATGGAATGGGAAACACAATAATTTTAAAACATCAGCAAGAAGAAGGATATATTTACTCTCTTTATGCTCATTTGGACACGATGGAGGAAAACATACAAGAAGGGGAGACTGTAAAAAAGGGAGATATTTTAGGGACGATTGGAAGCAGTGGCTTTGGCTGCCAAAATTACTGGCGAATAGGAAAAAACGGTTGTCAAAGTCAAGACCCGATAAACGAACTGCTACATTTTGAAATTAAAACCGCCCCGGTTTTAGAAAACCCAAAAGGAGGAAAAATTTGTTATGATAAATCCCAAGCAGGGAATTATTGCTACGGATACGCTCCTCACCCTTTATTAAGATTGGGATATATTGACCCAGTAGATTTTCTTTTAACATCAAATAGTGTCAAGGAAAAGAATCAGGAGAATTAAATATTAAGAGATAAATCAAAAATGAAAAAATATAAAATAGTTCTAACAATTATTTTTTTGAGTTCACTCTTATTATTTTTTTGTTTGTTTTTATTGCCTCGAAAAGAAATAAATGTGCAGATTGCTTCGGGTTTTCTTCCTCAACAACAATTACCTTTCCTTTCTTCTAATAATTTAGATGATTTGAAGCCAGCGCTTCAAGAATACAAGTTGTTTCATAACTTAAAATGCGAGCCAAACATTGATAGTCCTGTGGCAGAAGGAATGATTATTAATAAAAATTTAGACAATAAATCAGTGTTTTTTCAAAAGCAAATTTATTTAGAAAAACCAATAGCCTCGCTTACTAAACTAATGACTGCAGTAATTGCCTGGGAGAATATTGATCATAATAAAGTTATTACTTTATCTCCTGCTGCTATTTCTTCTTTTGGCGACTTTGGCGACTTTAAAGAAGGGGAACAATATAAGTTAATAGATTTGATTAAAGGAATGTTGGTTTCTTCTTCAAATGATGCGGCTTTTGCTTTAGCAGAACAATTATCCCTCAAAAAATTTGTTTCTTTAATGAATGAAAAAGCGGAAACATTAGGAATGGAACAAACCGATTTTGTTGATCCTAACGGCTTATCTTCTCTAAATCGTTCTACTGCCAATGATTTAATGACTCTTACTGTTTATATCTTAGAAAAAATGCCAGAAATATTTTCCGTTACCAAGAATTCCCGTTTAGAAATTCCAGAGTTAAAAAGCGGCAAGATAAAAGTTATTTATAATGTGAATAAGTTTGTTGAAAATAAAAATTTTATAGGCGGCAAAACAGGTTTTTTATTAAATCTTGAAAAAGGCAGTTTACTTTCTCTTTTTAATTACAAAGATTATATAGTCGGCATTGTAATTTTGGATGGAGATTGGACAAATAGATACAAAGATACAGAACTAATTTTATCCTGTCTGCCTTAAAATTTTTAATAATTTTTCTTGATTTAATCGGGAGATTAGTTTAAACTTTATAATAATTTATCTTAAATACTATGGATGAGAAAAAAGAGAGGTCTTTAGTTCTAATCAAGCCAGACGGAGTTCAACGCGGTTTAATAGGGGAGATCATCAAAAGATACGAAAGAAGCGGTTTAAAATTAATTGGTTTAAAAATGGTTTTAGCAACCGAAGATTTAATAGTAAGACATTATTCGGTTGATCCAGACTGGATGACAAAAACAGGGGAAAAGTCTTTAGAATCTTATAAAATGAAAGGATTAGAACCGCCGACAGATGACCCTAAAGAGTTAGGGGAGCACGTTCTAAATAATTTGAAGCGCTATATGACCTCTGGCCCAATAATTGCAATGGTTTTTCAAGGAATGAATGCTGTGAAAATTATCAGAAAAATTACCGGCGCGACCGAGCCATTGACTTCTGATGTCGGCACTATTCGGGGAGATTTTACGATTGATTCTTATGAGGTTGCAGATGTTGATGGCCGGGCGGTAAGAAATTTAATTCATGCTTCTTCTTCAGTTTGGGAAGCGGAAAAAGAAATTGAAGTTTGGTTTAAAAAAGAAGAATTAATTTCTTACCGTTTGGTTGGAGAAGCGATTATTTATGATGTTAATTTGGATGGAATCTTGGAATAAAAATGATTTTTTAAACTTATGAAAAAGACTATAAAAGTAAATATTAATCGTAACAAATGTTTAGGTTGCGGAATGTGTATTAGTTTATGCCCCGAAGTTTTTGAATTTAAAAGTGGGAAATCCAGTCTCAAAGTAAAAGCATCTTCAGAAAAATATCAGAGTTGTATTAAAGAATCTGCTCAAAATTGTCCTGTTCAAGCAATTAAAATAATTTAATTTACCCTCGGGCCGTAGCGCAGTGGGTCTAAACCAAAAGTATTTGGTTTAGGCGGGTAAATTCCTTAATTTAATTTCAAAAT
>DAOOKJ010000032.1:0-2517 GCA_035385585.1 Minisyncoccota bacterium
GGTTATGGGCCTCGCGGGGTACTACTCCCCCACCCCGCGGCAAAACCTGCTTCAATATTTTAAAGCAGGTTTTTGTTTTTATAATTCAGGCTCTACGGTTGTCTCGCTTGTTTCTGGCATTTCACTCGGAATTTCCTCTTCAACAATGGGTTCAGTTACCTCTGTTGGAGGAACTAAATCCTCTGGAGGAATTAAATCTTCTGGAGCCGGAACATTTTGTTTTCCCTGCATTGCAAATACCACTATCAAAAGAATAACGATAATAGCAATAACAATATAAATTAAATTCTTTTTCATAATTTTTTTATTAATTTTAACCCTCTTTGTAAAATTATTTATGAAGGTTCGACCTTTTATTTGTAAATACTATTATAAAGGATTAAAATTTGGAAGTCAATCTTTTTAATGATAAAATTAGACAAAGACAAAAAACAGCAGAAATCAAAAACTATGGCTTATCAAAAGCTAAGAGGAAAAAAAGTTTTATTAGTGGGTTTGGGCATTCTGGGCGGCGGAGTGGCAACTGCTTTATGGTTGTTAAAACAAAAGACAAAATTAACTATTACTGACTTAAAATCAAGCCAAGAGCTTAAAAAAAGCATTAAAAAATTGTCCCCCTACAAACAACAAATTAAATTTGTTTTAGGCAAACATCGTTTTATAGACTTTAAAAATAATGATTTAATAATCATTAATCCGGCGGTTTCTACCATAAATAATCCGTATCTTAATTATGCTAGAAAACTTAACAAACCGATTGAGAACGACCTTTCGCTTTTATTTAAGTTAACTGATAATTTCAAAGTTTGTATTACCGGCACCAGAGGAAAAACTACTACCGCCAATTGGACTTATTTTTTTATTAAAAATAAATTTAAAAACGCATTACTTGGCGGAAATATTCCTGAATATCCAATTTTCTCCCTAGTTGATAAAATAAAAAATAACGAACCACTTATTCTTGAAACATCATGTTTTCAATTGGAGCTTTTTGCTGAAAGACCCAATATCGCAGTGATAACAAGTTTATATCGCGACCATTTGAACCGCTACAAAACAATGCAAAATTACGCCAAAATAAAAGCCAAAATATTTTTAAACCAACAAAAAACTGATTATTTAATTTTGAATCACGATAACTCCTGGGTGAAATATTTTCTTTCTTTAAAACCAAAATCACAAATCTACTATTTTTCTCTTAAACCACTAAAACCAAAAGAAAACGGCATTTTTATTAAAAACGGCAAAATATATTTCAAAGAGAGTTTAAAAGAAACACTTGTTTTAAACCCTGATCAGTTTGAAAAAAAATGGGGTAAACACAATGTTTCAAATCTCTTGGCAGCAATTTTAATCGCAAAATTAAGTGGTTTATCTTTCAAAGAAATAAAAAAACAAATTCCTGACTTGCCTCAAATCAAAATGCGGCAGGAAATAATTTTTGAGAATCAAAAATTAAAAATTATCAATGATAGCGCCGGCACTTCGCCAGAAGCAGGAATTGCCGCCATTTCAAGGTTTTCAAAAGAAAGAAAAAATTTAATTCTTATTGCTGGCGGCACTGATAAAGATTTAAATTTCGGGGAATTTGCTTTGAAAATTAAGCAAAATATCAAACCGGAAAATTTAATTCTTTTAAATGGTTCTGCCACCACAAAATTAATCACTGATTTAAAAAAAATAAAATATAGTCCAAATTTTAATCTATCTGAAAATTTAAATGAATGTTTAAAATACGCTCTGTCTCTTTATAAAAAAAACAAGAAAACAAAAAAACAAACGATTATTGTCTTTTCTCCTTCTTCAGCCAGTTTTGAAAAATTTAAAAACGAATTTGACCGCGGTGAAAAATTCAATCAAATAGTAAAACGCTTGACACGGAAAGTGTAATAGGCAACACGTGCAAATATTACTTTTCTCTTGCTGCAACAAAATCGGCAATTTCTTTTAAGACACCCTGCCATTCATTTTTCGGCAGCATTTTTAAGTTTGTTTTGGCTTTTTTAATATATCTCTCCATTAACTGACAAGCTTTGCTATAACTATTTGTTTTCTTTATAAGTTGAATCACGGTTTTTATATCTTTATCAGTAAGATTATCCTTTCTGAGTTTATTTAAAATTATCTTTTTCTCTTTCAACGGCAATTCCCTAAAGGCAAGAAGAATGACTATATTTCCTAATTTTCTTTCTTTTATATCTCCACCAATTTTTTTCCCAACCCCTTTTCCGCCAAAGATATCTAAAATATCATCTTTGATTTGAAAAGCAATACCTAAGTTAAAACCGTAATTTTTTAATGCTGTAACCTGATTTTCTTTTGCTTTAGCGCAAATTCCTCCTACTTCGCAACAAGACTGAAAAAGAATGGCTGTCTTTTTGCCCGCCATTTTAAAATAATCCCTCTCTGTAATTTTTGAGTAGCGGTTTTTTATAATATAAGGCTCATCCTTCCTGCCATATTGTTCAAATAAAATATCCAAAATCTCTCCTTCCACGATTGTTTTCATTGTTTTGA
>DAOOKJ010000033.1:0-2393 GCA_035385585.1 Minisyncoccota bacterium
TCTGGCTTTATTTTTTTATTTTTCATAATTTTGATTATTTATTTTTTCCGACCTTAAATCTTGTTGCCATTTATAAATTTCTAATGCTCCCAAAAATGCTCTTAAATGTTTCTCAAAATCGTCTAATTCTTTGACTTCCAATTCACCATCCTTGCCAATTCTCACAATATAAGCCCCCTTATAATCCTGTCCAGTTTCCTCTTTCCTTGCCTGAATATAAGCAGCAACCTGTAAAAAGTAATCGTCATAAATTCCATTAGAGGTTTTAAAATCAATAATTGCCAATTCACCATTAACCTTTGCTTCAGCATCCAAAGTTCCAGCATAATCATACTTTTTAGAATAAATCTTTCTTTCACTTTCTAACCACTCAACATTGTTTTCTTTTTCCCATTTTAAGAAGGCGTCAATGGAGTTTTTAAGTTGTTCGTTGAGGGGAGGAGCTGGAGGTTCTTTACCTTCTATTTTAGATTTAATATAGTTCTCAATCCACTTATGAGCCAGTTCGCCAATAGTTGCTGACTGATTTTTCTTTTCTGTATGAATATTTTTAGCCGTTTCAAGGGCTTTGATAATCTCTATCTCATCATAACTCTTGCCTGCTTCCCAAATTGATTTTAAATTATCAATACATTGATTAACTGCCCAGTAAATAAGAGCAGGTTTCCCAATAATACCGACAATTGAGGTTGTTCCGTAAACAATCCTATTGCCGATACGGTAAGTATGATTACTTGGGTCAAATTTTAGAGTTATTTCTCCGTTGTAAAGTTTATATTTTTCCATATTAGTTTTCAATATTTTTTACTCCTTCAAAGTTTGGATACTTTTGGGAGAGAGTAAAGTATTCCTCATCAGTTAACTTGTCAACTCCTTCTGGTAAAGTCCAATTTTCAATCCACGCTGGTTTAGCGATTAGAAAAGCAATAATTGGCTTTCTATCAGGAGTATAACCAAGAAGGTAGTAGTTTAAATGCTTATATTCTCTATCCCACTCTGTTTTTGTTACCACTTTTGTTACCCAAACTTTGTAAACTTTGGTTCTTTTTTCTCGATACCCCTCAATTTTCTTTTTTTGTTCCTCTGAAAGTGGAGGAAAGTTGTATTTAATTTCCATTTTATTTGTATTTTTCTTTTGCTTTTAATTCGTCTAAATCCTCATTGATATATTTAAAGACAGTTTCCAGCGTCCATTTAAAATTCTTTTCGTCAAGATAGTCTATTACCTCAAAAATTCTATCGTCTTGGTAAGGAATGAGGTTTTGGACAGGCTTTAACTCTCTTTTGAGAGAAACCTCAAACTGCTTGCGGTTTTCAAACTTGAAGTTCTTGTATTTCCAGTAAATGCCGATAATGTGGAGGTCTCGGCGGGGACTATCTACTAACTTATTTAATTCTTGCTCGCAAGAGAAAGGTAGTTCTTCTTTTAATTTACTTTTAGTTCCCTCTCGTGATTTATCACAAGATTGAGTATTGTTAATATTAGTATTGTTAGAATTAGTATTGTTCGTGCTATTATTTTTGGGTGGTAGCTTCTCTTCTTTTTGGGTGGTAGTCCCAATCCTTTTAGAGTAGTCAAGTTTTTTGGGGGGTTCATTTAACTGATACATATTAACCTTTCCAGCATTTCTACTAACCTCAATATATTCTTTTTCCTCTAAATGTTTTATTGAGGTGCTAATGGTTGTATCAGTTAGACCACTTAACTTTCTAATCTTACCAAAAGAGGGATAGCATTCCTGAGTTTCGTTGTCAGCAAATCTTGATAAAACCATATACACAACTTTATCTGAACTTGTTAAATCCTCGTCCTCTAAAACCTCATAGGAAACCCAAGCAAATCTCTTCCTCATTTTCCTTTTTTGCTCCTTGTTAAAATATGATTGCCTCATAGTTTTTTAAAAAAATTCCCCGTCGCAGGTTTCAAGTTGCAAAACGGGGAATTTTTAATTTGAAACCTGCTTTTGTTTATTTGTTTGCTCATTATTATAATTATATACCTTATTTTAAAAAAGTCAAGTTGGTCGGCAGGGGGAGATTATCCCCCCGCCGTCTTGCTACTTATCTTGTTGCTCTTGTTGGAGCATTTGAACCAAAGAACTAATTAGGAGGTGTAATTTAGCGTGACAATTTTCACAGAGACAAACCAAATTACTTGGAGCGTCACTTCCGCCAAGAGATTTTGGAATTAAGTGATGGAGAGTTAAGTGATTTTGTCTCCCGCAGATATAACACTTATCTTTTTTTGAAGTCGGTTTTTTGACTTTCATTTTCTCCACCTTCTTTCTCAATTCTATCAATAATCGGTTTGACTTCTGACCAATCCTTTGCTCTGTGAAAATAGGAGTTGGCAGAACGAAGATTTTCATTCCATTTTTGAGCCAGTAGAATAG
>DAOOKJ010000034.1:0-749 GCA_035385585.1 Minisyncoccota bacterium
AATTGAACGCGCAATCTTCGGCTCCGGAGGCCGACGCTTTATCCGTTAAGCTACGAGCGCGGGAGCCATAATTTTATTTTTTCGCTTAATTATAAAGTTAAACATTTTTATTTTTTTCGCAATTTATCTTACTACCGGCTCTAAAAGTCGCAAAGTAATCGTTGAATTAGTTGCATCAAGTTCAGCCTCAAGATCAATAAGAATAGTCATTGGATAATAAATATCGCCAAAATCAACATTAGTAATAATGAGCATTTTATAAGTTTTGCTATTTTCTTCTTTTTAAAAAATTTTCCGCTTTCAAAACAAATATTTTTAGCGGAAATAAAACGGCGGGGCTTCATTCCGCTGCCACTCACAATTTCATTTATTCCTCTTCTTCCTCTTCTTCCGCTACTTCTTCGTTAATGTTTTCCAAGATCAAATCATCCAATTCTTTTTCTGCTTCCTGATCCATTTTATCAAGCTCTCCGGCTGTTTTATCAAAATCGTTAATCGTCTTATCTATTTCTTCATTCAAATTTTTGTATCCCTCATTTATTTTTCGGTATGACTCTATAACTTCATTCATCTCTTTGTCGTTTTCTGCCATTAGAGATTTTATTTCCTCTTCGTATTCTTTTATTTCTTTTTCTTTATCATCATTATTACTCATATTTTTATTTTTTGTTTAATCGCCTTTTTAATTCTATTTAGATAGTTTTTTATTAAAATCTTTAATAAAATTGTTTATCTTTTCTTCGTCAACT
>DAOOKJ010000034.1:849-2174 GCA_035385585.1 Minisyncoccota bacterium
GGGCAAATTCGGGCTCTTTCTCAAATACTTTTTCTTTTTCTTCCTCCATTCCTAAAGATAGTTTTTTATTAAAATCTTTAATAAAATTGTTTATCTTTTCTTCGTCAACTTGTTGATAAAGATTGAGGTATTCCTTCATCAAACGATTCCATTCGCTAATTTTAAAATTTTTATCTAATTTTAAACCACTTTCTTTGGCAAAAATCAATTCATCAATTCCATAAGTTTTAAAAGCGTCGCTATGTTCTTCTTTTAAATAGTTATTCCATTTATTAATAACTTCTTTTAGGGCAAATTCGGGCTCTTTCTCAAATACTTTTTCTTTTTCTTCCTCCATTCCTAATTTTTCCTCTGTTTCAACCTCTTCCTCTTCTATTCCTTCCTCTCTTATCTCTTCCTCTCTTATCTCTTCCTCTCTTGTTTCTTCCTCTTTTGTCCCCCTCTCTCTTTTTTTCACTTTATAATCAATCTTTTGACGCTCGGTTACTCTAACAAAAGCCTGCTTCTTGTCTAAATAAGGATTGACTTTTGTTTCGAGTTTGCTAATTTTCTTCTGATTTTTCAAAATTTCCTTTTCAATAGATTCTCTTTCTAAATGCAATTGTTTTCGTTTGCCAGTCACATACTTTTCTATCTCTTTTGTTGACTCGACATGTTTAATTTTCCTTTCCGACCACCCCATCTTTTTATAAAGTTCTTCAAGATGCGTTTTTTTATCTTCTAATTCTTTTAATCGTTGTTCTATGTTTTGATGCCGCAATTCTGTTTCTTGCAATAGTTGTTCCCAACGGGCTTTTTCTTTGTTAAAAGATTCAATTTTACCAACAATTCGATTCGCAACCGGCATTTGATAAACTCCTTCATAAACTGCGCTGGCTATCTTTTTTGCCTTATCGCTCATTTTTTCAAAAATACTTTTGCTATCATAAGAAATAACCTTTTTTTCCTCAACCTCTTTTAATTCTTCTGGACTTGTTTTTGGTTTTTCATAATTAGGCATATTTTTAATAGATAATTAAGCCGACGTTTTGGTTTTCTAAATTATAAATCATTTTATTAAAACAATCAAGTTAAAACGAAACTGCTTCTGATTCTTCAATAATTTAAAAAAAGGTGTATCTGGTCCCGACGAAATGAAGTAAAGTCGAGATTTCAGATACACCTAAATGTTATACGTGGGATTTTTTATGAATTTTTGATAAAATAGGTACGAGCAGAGTTGTATAAATACACCAATACCAAATTAAAATTTTAGATTTATTTAATATTAGTGGGCGCAGATGGATTAAAACCTTTGACCCCCACTTTATATAACGGCAATTCAT
>DAOOKJ010000035.1:0-2169 GCA_035385585.1 Minisyncoccota bacterium
ATTAATATTCGCGCTTTGACCTGCTAAATCTTGAAGAGGTTTTTTGTCTAATTTTTTTGGCATATTTTTTATTTATTAATTGAATGACCTTTATATAGATATTATAACTTTTTTAATTGTAATTACAATCTACCTTTGATGATTTATCCACACCTTTTATATTATAACAAATTTTTATAAAAAAGTCAAATGTACAGTAGGTTTTCTTTAATTACAATTGCAATCTTGTTATAATGACACAATAAAAATATGCATTACCTTCTAAGGATAAAAAGGTTTGATTATGAAAGAGGGGGTGGAGATATGTCGCACAATAATGTTTCACAAGTTTGTGAAACATTATTGTGCGACATGGTCCCCTAAAATCTGGCATAAAGTGTTTCACGTGAAACACTTTATGCCAGATTTCGATCATCAACCATCTCCTCGCGCTAGAAAGTGTTTCACGTGAAACACTTTCTAGCGCTTTGCTTCATCAAAAAACCAAAAATCTCCGAAATGTTTCACGCGAAACATTTAACCAACAAGAAATCGACCAAAAATGTTTCACGTGAAACATTTTTGGTCAGAGTAAAAGTGTTTCACGTGAAACACCTTAAAAACCTCAAAATTAAAAAAGCAAGGAAATAAGCGCTTTTTTGAATTTTTCGCATTTTGATTTGACAAAAATGTTTCACGCTATTATAATTATTTTTGTGAAACATTATTTTGCGACATATCCTTCTTGCTTCCCCATATATACATTATTATAATAATGTATATATGGGGAAGACTAAACAACAAAAAATTGGCCAAATCGGTGAAGCCTTAGCCAAAAAGCACTTGGAAAAAGAGGGTTATCAAATTCTCCATCAAAACTACCGCCAAAAATGGGGCGAGATTGATCTCATTGCCAAGCAAAGCAAGGAGTTTGTTTTTGTGGAAGTCAAAACCATGGCTTATGCCCATTTTCCTCACTCGTCTAACCCTGCTCTTTTGCCCGAAGATGAAGTTACATCTAAAAAATTAGAGAATTTAAATAAAACGATTCTTTATTATTTAAACGTCCAACATCTCGACGTTCCCTACCGGCTCGATCTCATTACCATTCAAATAGACGTCTCTCGGAAAAAATATCGCATCAAGCATTTTCATAATATTAATTAAAAATCACCCGCTGGGGTGATTTTTAACGAGCAACTCTTATTTTTTGAATTTTATATTTCTGCAAATAGCGAAATGGAGCTGGAGTCCGATAAGCGAGCTTCCCTTTTTTGGCTCTTTTACAGGAATATTTTTTCATACTTATAAATTAATCTTTTCCGCCCATTGAGAAATTAAAGGAATGGGCCAATATTTTCCTTGAAGTGTTTTAATAAAACACGTCAATGTTATACCAATTACCATTAAAGCATAAAGAATATTAAAAAGGGGAATAAAGTAACAAAAAGACGTTAGAATGAGAAACGCCAACCAAACTAAACCCTGCTTGGCGTGTTTTTGACAAAACGCACTATCTCGCTTTAACAGCAGAGGAATTAAAACCAGAATTGATAAATACGAAAAAACAGCAACGTATTTATTTTGATTCACATCTTCTAAATCGAATTCCCCTGACTGCTCTTTTTCAGCGGCAATTGCCGGCTGAGATTCGTTATCTTTTTCCATGTCTGGCTGTGTGAATTCCTCGACTGGATTTTTTTCTTTATTACTGGAATCTATCACCTCTTCTGCTTTTTTATTTTTTTCCTCTGGCGCAATCTCTTTATCTTTTTGAGTAGACTTTTTTCTTGGCATAAATTTATTGTTTTATCGACTTCTATTATTATAAAAATTTTTTCTCAAAAAGTAAGAGCTTCTGGGATGTTTCACATCACAAATTTCCCATCTCCATCTACTGATTGGGCGGATTGGCGAAGAAACCAACACAATAATTAATTTTCAATTTTTAATTCATAATATTCAAAGTCGAGAGATCCTTCGGGCTTTACCCTCAGGATGACAAGAAAGAGATCTGGCAAGAGATTCTTCACTTCGTTCAGAATGACAGAATAAATAGTTTTGCTTTTTAGGTTATATTTTTGACTTTTGATTTTTGACTTATTATTATATGTATTATGTCAGGACATTCTAAATGGGCTCAAATTAAACATAAAAAAGCAGCCACCGATGCCAAAAAAAGTAAAAATT
>DAOOKJ010000036.1:0-2083 GCA_035385585.1 Minisyncoccota bacterium
TATCAGGAATATGTCTTTATGAAAGATGAAAAAATGCTTAAAGCGTTGGAAATTGATTATGAAAATAATAAAGTTAAAGTAGATTTAGACAAACTTTACCCAAATATAGACATTGCCGAAACATTATCAAACCTTACTGGTAAATGGATTAAGAAAATCACCGACAACGAAGTAGAATTTGAAAACGGAACAAAAATTAAAACAAAAGATTTAGATTATAAACTTATTAAACCTTTAATTTGGTGGGAATAGTTAATCTATGAAACAAGATGAATCCAAAAAAGGGGAGATTGTTATCTATCAATCCAAAGACGGTCCGAGGTTAGACGTACGTCTGGTAGAAGAAACTATTTGGCTTACACAAGAGCAAATTGCTTTACTTTTTGGTACTCAAAGACCGGCAATTACCAAACATTTAAAAAATATCTTTGATAGTGGGGAACTAGACGAAAAAGTGGTTAGTTCCATTTTGGAACACACCACAAAACATGGCGCTTTAAAAGGGAAAATCCAAATTAAAAAAGTTAAATTCTATAATTTAGATGCCATAATTTCTATTGGTTATCGGGTTAATTCAAAACGAGCTACACAATTCCGCATCTGGGCAACTAAAACCCTTAAAGAGCATCTGGTCAAAGGTTATACTATCAACGAGAAACGACTTTTACAAGCTAAAAATCAGTTACAGGAATTGCAGGGCGCCATTTCTTTTTTGCAGGAAAAATCTAAAAGAGAACTTTTGGTGGGACAAGAGCAAGAAATTTTAAACTTGCTTGCCAGTTACTCTAAAACCCTTACTCTTCTTGAACAGTACGATAAAGAAAAATTATCTCTTATCAAAAAAACAAAAGGCAGGTTTGTTTTAAAATATGAAGAAGCAATAAATGTGATTAGCAAAATAAAGAAAGATCTCGTTGCTAAAAAGGAAGCAAGTGATTTATTTGGACAAGAGAACAGTGATAAGTTTAAAGGCATTTTAGGTAGTATTTACCAAACTTTCAACAGAAAAGAATTATATCCTTCATTAGAAGAAAAGGCCGCTCATCTTTTATATTTTATTATCAAAGACCATCCTTTTGTGGACGGCAATAAACGGATTGCTTCTTTTTTATTTGTTTATTATCTGGATAAAAATAATTTTCTTTACCATAAAACTGGAGAAAAGAAAATCAATGATAATACCTTAACCGCACTTACGCTTTTAATTGCCGTTAGTGACCCGAGTGAAAAAGATAAACTGATAAAAATAATTACTAATTTGTTATCTATATGAAACTCTATTTACAAAACATCGTAGAAGACATTTCTTTTGAAAACTTGCCGATAAAGTGGCAAGGGTTTGATTTTGCGCGGTTTTCAAAAGACAAAACGCTTTTTGATTTTCAGCAGGATGCGCTTAAAAATGCTTTGCGTGGCTTATGGCTTTTTTTCAAAGATAAAAATGCAGATAAGCAAAGTTTGTTTAATCATTATAAATTAAATGGATTTGAAGAAAATTTTGACTACGATTTGAAAAAGAAACAAGACGGCAAAACTGCAAAATATCTTTTAGAATATGACAAAGATTATTCAGCCATAGATTCCAAAATTCCTTTTTTGCATTTTATCAATCGAATGAGTTTTTGGATGGCAACGGGTTCTGGTAAAACACTAATTATCGTTAAATTGATTGAGTTTTTAGGACTGCTTATTTCAAAAGGTGAAATTCCAAAAAACAATATTCTATTTTTGACGCATCGTGATGACCTTTTGGACCAATTCAAAAATCATGTCGAGGAATTTAACAGCTTTAATTTTGATACAAAAATAAATCTCAAAAATTTGAGGGATTATGATAATGTAAAACGCGAAAATGCCCTGCCATTTGCCAAAAATGAGATTAACGTTTTTTATTATCGTTCCGATTTGATTTCTGACGAACAGAAAGAAAAAATTGTGAATTTTAGAAATTATGAGAATAACGGCGAATGGTATATTCTTTTGGATGAAGCTCACAAAGGTGACAAGGAAGACAGCAAGCGGCAAATTTTATACTCTATACTTTCAAGAAACGGATTTTTGTTTAATTTTTCCGCAACCTTTA
>DAOOKJ010000037.1:0-1862 GCA_035385585.1 Minisyncoccota bacterium
AGCCAGTTATTGTTTAATAAATGGGCTTTCTGGACAGTTACTAAAACTTTTCTTATTTTTTGTTTAATAAGTGGCGCTATTTATTTAATAAATGATGTCATTGATAAAGAAAAAGATAAAAAGCATCCTTTGAAATCAAAAAGACCAATTGCCAGCGGCGCTTTAAGCCCAAAAGTCGCTTTGATTTTTAGTTTTATTTTTTTAACCTTGGCTTTGTTTTTTGCTTTCAAAATTAATTTAATTTTAGGAGGAATTTTGGTTTTTTATCTTTTATGGAATATTTTGTATAGTTTTTATCTTAAAAACATAGTGCTAGTAGATATTTTTGCTGTTTCAGTGAATTATTTATTGAGAGTTTATGCCGGAGCCAGCAGTATTTCAGTAGCGGTTTCTCCTTATTTGTTTTTAATGATTCTTACTTTGTCTTTACTGGTAAGCAGCGGCAAGAGAAAAGAAGAGCTTTTACTTTTAGATGAAGGAGCAGTAAATCACCGTTCAGTCTTAAGAGAATATAATCAACTATTACTGGATCAATTAGTGATTTTTTCGAGTATCCTGACTACTACTATTTATTTGCTTTATACCGTAGCTCCAGAAACAGTGGCAAAATTCGGCACCTATCATTTAATTTATACTACTCCTTTGGTTTTATATGGAGTAATGCGTTATTTATATTTAGTTACAGTAAAAAAGCAAGGAGCTCCTACCGAAGCGTTTACGAGTGACAAACCATTGTTTTTTAGTGTTTTACTTTGGGGTATTATTTCAGTTTTAATTATTTATTTTAAAATTTAAATTATAAAAAATATGAAAGTTTTAATTACTGGAGCAGCAGGATTTTTAGGTTATCATTTAACTCATTATCTTTTAGAGAAAGGAAATGAAGTTTTAGGTTTGGATATCGCGGAATTTCCTAAAGGTGATTATCCTGAAGATATGAAAAAATATCAGGTTGATGTCAGGGATAAGCAGAAATTAGAAGAATTAATTGAAAAAGAAAAACCTCAAATGATTGTTCACGCTGCCGCTGCTTTGCCTTTATGGAATAAAAAAGATATTTTTACCACTAATGTTGATGGGACTAAAAATGTTTTAGATATTGCTTATCAAAATAATATTGAAAGAGTTGTTTTTATTTCTTCAACTGCAGTCTATGGCGTGCCGAAAGTTCATCCAATTTTAGAAGAGCATCCTTTAGTTGGAGTTGGGCCTTATGGGGAGAGTAAAATTTTGGCGGAAAAAGTTTGTCAGGAATATTGGGAAAAAGGATTAGTTGTGCCAATTATCCGGCCAAAAACTTTTATTGGTCCAGCGAGATTAGGGGTTTTTGAAATTCTTTTTGATTGGGTTCACGATAATAAAAAAATTCCTGCTATCGGCAATGGCAATAATCATTATCAACTATTAGATGTTTTTGATTTGTGCGAGGCTATTTATTTAACCCTTACTGGAGAAAAAGAAAAAGTTAATGATGTTTTTAATGTGGGAGCAATGGAATTTACTACTGTCAGGGGAGATTTGGAAAGTTTTTTCAAAAAAGTTGGCAGTAAATCAAGGGTTATTTCCACGCCTGCTGGATTAGTAAAATTTGTTTTGGCTATTTTATTCGCTTTAAAACTTTCTCCGCTTTATAAATGGGTTTATGATACTGCTGACAAAGATTCTTTTGTTTCCACTGAAAAAATCCAAAAGAAATTAAATTGGAAAGCAAAATATAGCAATCAAGACGCTTTTGTCAGGGCTTATAATTGGTATCTAGAGCATTATGAAGAAATAAAACAAGCAGGAGAAGGAGTGACTCATCGCAAAGCCTGGAAACAGGGGATTCTGAAATTAGTCAAGAAATTTATGTAGATATGAAA
>DAOOKJ010000038.1:0-1683 GCA_035385585.1 Minisyncoccota bacterium
AGTGATGAAAAAAGTTTTTCAATAAGAATAAAGTACTCTCAATTATTTTGTTACTGAGAACCATTTCTGGAGTAACTTCAGAGGAGAGTTTTTTCTTTTTATTAAATCGTTAAGGAGGTGTTCAAACTGGTTCAGTTTTTGATTTATCTGTTCATGTAACTCATCGGGATTGTCTGGCAAGCCATATGACCGGACGTTTATATTTAATTCTCTTGAAATTGAAATTATCCAGTCTTCTAATTTGGGATTTATTACTACTACTCTGTTCCCCGATTTGTCTTTAAAAAGTTTGAGTCCCGATTCATCTTTAATTAGCATTAATTCAGCCTGATATGGGTGTTGTATGCTTCCGGGATCTTCGTCAACCAGTGCAAAGTGATTTTTGTTATTCTTTAGAGCATTAAAAACTCTTGATTTTCCTTGATGATGGGTTATATTTTTTCTTGTGAAACCAATTTGTCTGGCCAAATATGCATCAGGATTGCATTCAATATGAATAAATTTCATTATCAGATCAGTTTGTCTAAATTAAAGAAAACATCTGTGTTTAACTCAACTACTTTAGATAATTTCTTATTATCAAGGCAAGTTGCAAAAGTCTGATAATTTTTCATTTTCGTAACGAAAAGAGCAATATCCTCTTCTTTTGATTTTTCAATGAGGCTCAACAATAAATATGGATTATGTGTGGCAATGAAAAACTGGTTTGTTTTGTCAAGGGCTATTCTTTCGGCAAGCATTTTTGTATATAACGGGAAGGTATTGCTATCAGGTTCATCGAGTAAAAGAATAGACGATTTGTTACTCTTAATTGCCAGTATATAAAAAATAATTCTTTGAAGAGTTTCAGAAAGAGCTAAATAGGGATAACTGTAAATCTCTCCGTTAATGAGTTTACTTCCAAGAAGGTCATTCTCAGCAGGTTTTAAAGTAAGAGTAATATCTCTTGACTTAAGAAATTCGGAAACCCATTTTTTAAGATCTGAATTTGATAACAGTAGTGAGGGCAGATTGTCTCCATGCGGTACAGAAAGGTGGGGTAAGTAACTAAGAGAAAATCCTGTCAATCTTTTGAATTCATAATAACGAAAATCTGTCTTTCTGACAATTCCATAATTTGATACCTTACCATCATGACTTAATCTATAAGGTTTGTTTTTGTCAGCTTCGTAATTAAAATAATAATTAAACTGGTTTACAGGCGATCCATCCGGAAGTAGAGCATATTCTAATTTAGTTGTTCCTTCATCGGTTATTACTTCAATCGGGTTATTAATGTTGAAATCAAAGAAAAGATCACTAATTGTTTTGAATCGAAAAATGTCTCCATTGAGTGATTCTCCAGCAACAGAATTCTGACTTTTAAGTGCAATTGCCTCTAAAATATTGCTTTTTCCACTGTTTGGCTCTCCTATAAAAATATTAAGTTTTTTGCAGGTGATTTTTAACTCCAGGATTGACTTAAAATTACGTATTATAAGTTTGCTTATCATCTAAAATGGTTTTATATGCGAATTTAAGTATTTTTTGTAAATATCTAATTTAAACAAGTTTTCATAATCAATTAATCCTGAATTTTTTCCTGGTAGTCAGGCATAAATTATATCTTTATTATTTACATATCGTTTTTTTTTTCAGAAATTTAAATTTGATTTTCATGTAAAAACAATATGAAATTTCTAT